>JBBRIM010000034.1:0-16844 GCA_038221095.1 Candidatus Limnocylindrales bacterium | reverse complement strand
GCGCGGGTTCTGCGCGCTCTCGGACGTCACCGAGATCGAATATTTCTGCACCGCCACCTACAACGCGGCCTGCGAGTCCGGGATCCGCTGGGACGACCCCGGCGTGGGGATCGCGTGGCCGGTCGCCGAGCCGAGCCTGTCCGGGAAGGACGCTGGCGCGGGGACGCTCGCGGACTGGCTGGCGCGGCCGGAGTCTGAGCAGTTCCGATGGCACTGAGCCGCGAGCTGAGCGGTGCGACCGCCTCGATTGCCGATGAGAACGAGACCATCGCCTTCCACCTTCCCGCCGTTCCGGAAATCGATGCGTTCCTTGAAGACGTGCGCACGATCGTGATGTCGGGTCGCATGAGCGATGGCCCGTTCGCCCGCGCGCTCGAGGCGGAGGAGACCGGCGACGTCGCCCTGGATGCGGGGATCACCGCCGCGTGGATCGAGGGACTCACCCGGGCCCGCGAGGATCCGGCCCATGATCCGCCGATCCTGTGGGTCGAGACACAGGGCGACTTCAGGCCGGATCTGCCCATCGTCCCGGCGATCGGGTCTCCCCGCCGCCGGGAGCTGATCGAGCGACTTATCACGTCCGGTAGACGCATGGCCACGATCGTGCACCCATCGGCAGTCGTCGCGCGATCCGCGGTCATCGGGGACGGCTGCGTCATCTTGCCGCCCGTCGTGGTGGGGGCCAGGACCACGATCGGTCCCGGGACGATCGTCAACAGGGGAGCGCTGATCGGCCATCGCACGACGATCGGTCGTCATGCGTTCGTGGGTCCCGGCGCGAACATCGCCGGCGGCGTTACCATCGGCGACGGCGCCTACATCGGTCTCGGTTCGATCGTTCGCGACGATCGGTCGGTCGGCGAGGGCGCGGTCGTGGGAGCTGGCGCCGTGGTCGTCAGCGACGTGACCGCCGGAACCACCGTCGTTGGGTTGCCCGCGAGGCCGATGAAGGACGCATGAGCGACGAACTGATCATCAATTTGGCGCCAACCGGGATGGTCCCGACGCGCGGGGATACGCCGCACGTCCCGCTCACTCCCGCCGAGGTGTCTGCCGATGTCCGTCGCTGCCGTGACGCGGGGGCGTCGATCGTCCACCTCCACCCTCGCGACGATCTCGGCGAGCCTGACCAGACGTCGGACCGTGCCGGGGAGTTCATCGCCGCGGTTCGCGCCGCCGTTCCGGACATCGTCATTAGGATCACGACGAGCGGCCGCCGGCAGCCCGAGCTGGCCGGACGCCTGGCCGTCTTCGCCCTCGAAGGGGATCTGCGTCCGGACATGGCGAGCCTCACCCTCGGTTCGCTGAACTTCCCCAAGCAGGCGTCCGTCAATGCGCCAGAGCCGATCCATGGACTGGCGACGGAGATGCGGGCCGTTGCATCGTGCCCGAGTGGGAGGTGTTCGACTTCGGGATGCTGGACTTTGCCGCGTATCTCCGGACGAAGGGACTGCTCGCCGACCCTGTCTACGTGAACATTCTCCTCGGGTCTCTCGGGACCCTTGCAGCGACACCGCTGAAGCTCGCTCTTCTCGTGGAACGCCTTCCGCGTGGAGCGACCTGGGCAACCGCTGGCATCGGGCGATATCAGCTGGCCATGAACCAGCTGGCGATCGGGATGGGAGGCCACGTCCGGGTCGGACTGAAGGACAACCTTTGGTACGACGACCAGCGAACGGAGCTGGCCACGAACGCGCGACTGGTGGAGCGTCTGGTTCGCATCCGCCGCTCGATGGGTCGGGAGCCAGCGGCGCCGGATCTGGTGCGGAGGCTGCGCGCCATCCCACGACAGGCGCCCGAACCCGCGACGGTAGGCCCGCTTGGCACGACCGCCGCCGGGCTTTCATGAGCGCAATGTCGGGCGTTGGAGTCGCGAAGCCGACGGTGCCCGCCTATGTCTGCCCGGCCTGCGGTGGGCCGCTCGTCGTCCAGGCCGCCGACATCGTCTGCGAGGTTGCAGGACACCGGTATCCCATCACGTCCGACGGGATTCCGATCTTCGCCGATCCGGAGGCGACGCTTCACGATGAACTCGAGCACCTCCGCGGTGCCGGAGAGCACGACCACGGTTGTTCTCACCCCGCCGAATCCGACCACAAGGTTGAGCAGGCTGCCTATTTCGATGCTGAGCCGCTGGCCGAATTCGAGATAGAACGACCGTTTGGGGCGCCGCGGCTCTACCGTCACCTGCTGACGCAGAAGTTCGCGCGCGCCGTGGAACCGCTCGGATCGCTCGAGGGCTGGACGGCGCTCGCCGTCTGTGGTGGGTCTGGGATGGACGCGGAGTTTCTCGCTCGCGCCGGTGCGACCGTGGTCAGCGCTGACATCTCGCAGGAGGCGACACGGCGAGCCGCCGAGCGGGCCCGGCGCCACAGGGAGCCGTTCGTCGCGATCGTCGCGGACATCGAGCATCTGCCGTTCGCCGACCAGTCGTTTGATCTGGTCTACGTGCACGATGGTCTGCACCACTTGGCGAATCCCCAGGCGGGATTGCTGGAGATGGCTCGGGTCGCACGCCGGGCTGTCGCGGTTACCGAGCCGGGTGAAGCCGCCGCGACCAACCTTGCGATCCGGCTCGGGCTCGCGCTTGCCGTGGAGGAGGCCGGCAACCGTGTCGCTCGGATGCGCGGTCAGGACGTCAACGCGATCCTTGCCCTTCAGGGCCTGATCACCACGCGCAACGAGCGTTATGCCATGGTCTATCGCCATCAGCCAGGCCTCCTCACCCGCGTCTTCAGCTGGCCCTTCCTATACGAGTTGGTGCGCAGCTATCTGTGGGCGGTCGATCGCCTGATCGGACGTTTCGGCAACAAGTTGGTTGTCATTGCCGAGCGTCCCGTGAACCATGCCTGAGGAGGTTTGGACGGAGACACGTACGGCAGCGCGAGATGCCTGATTCGCGAATCGCCGGACGCCCCGAAAGGCTGTCGGTCGTGGCGATTTCCCACGGTCCTACGCCGTACTACACGCCAATCCTCAATGCTCTCAGCGAGCGGGTCCGTCTCCACGTCATCTACCTCGGGAACGGCACGATGCAGGGGACCGGCGGGTCCAGCTGGGACGCCTTCGCCGATGCCTGGGGAGAACCTCCGCGTTTCGAGTTGTCGACCTACCGGTCGGTGCCGATCCGCCTGGGACGGCTCGACTTCAACGCCCGGTTCAGCGTCGGCATCGGGCGGCGGCTCGACAGGCTTCGACCGGATGTGATCCTGGCCCACAGCTGGGGCCCGCTCATGATCGAGCCTCTCCTGTGGGCCCGCGCCACCGGGCGACGATCCGTGATGTGGACCGAGAGCGGAGCGACGACTGGACTCCTGCGTGATCCGGTCACAATGGCGACACGCCGGCGGATCGTGGGGCTGGCAGACGCCGTCGTCAGCAGCGGCAGCGAGGCAACGAAGTTCATCCAACAGCTGGGAGCCGACCCCAGCAAGATCGTGACGTCGTGTCTGCCCTCGTCCCTGGCCCACTCCATCGCCGAACGAGTCGCGGGACCGACGGTCGGTGCTAGCCACCCCGAGCGGCGATTCCTCTTCGTCGGGCGGCTGGTCGATCTGAAGCGACCCCTCAACCTGGCCCGGGCCTTCCTCCGGGCACAACCTCGTCTGGGCAACGCCACCTTGACGTTCGCTGGCGAGGGACCGGTTAGGCCGAGCCTGGATGCGCTCGCGGCGAAGTCGGGTGGCCGGATCAGGCTCATCGGGCGATCGGAGGGGATCGATCTGGCTGACCGGTTCCTCGCCGCGGACGTCCTGGTCGTCCCTTCAGTCCGCGAAGTGTGGGGTCTCGTCGTGAACGAGGGCCTGGCCGCGGGGCTCTTCATCGTCGCAACGGACCAGGTCGCGTCGGCGGTCGACTTGGTCGCCGACGGTGTTGGGCTGATCGTCCCCGCCGACGACGTCGATCTGCTCGCCGAGTCCCTCGTGCAGGCGGCGTCGGCGGATCACTCTGAGCAGGCCCGGGAGCGACGGCGCGCCTCTGTCAGCCACTGCACGCCGGACGCGTTCGCGACTGCGATCGACCACGCGATCGACCGAGCATTTGGTGTTGCGCCTCGACGGGCGCCGATCCTATGACCAACCTCGCCTCGGTCTCTACCGCACCGGACGCGGAGCACCTTCCGTGAGCCGATGGTGAGTCGCGACGTCCGTCATGCGCGGGCGCGGGAGGTCCTCGCGATCCTGCCGTGGCTCCTGCTCTTCGTCGGGTTCGCGGCGGCTTATGCCTGGGCACGGCGCGACTGGATGTGGATCGTTGGTGACGATCAGAACCTGATGATGCCGGCGATCGACATTGGGCGCGGCCTGGTGCCGAACATCGATTTCGCGAACGGCTACCCGGGGCTCACGTTCTACATCCAGCGCCTGATAATGCTCGTTGTCGGCGACCTGCCGTTCAGCGAGCACGTCTACACGGCGATCCAGGCGGTGTTCTTCGCGCTCGCGAGCGCCTGGATGCTCCGCGGCCGAATCCCCGCGACATTCACGTGGATCCTGGTCATGTTCGTCTGGACTGTCAGCTACCGGCTGAACCCCACGCCGAACCCCGGCAATGTCATGCAGACGCTGGCGCTCCTTTCGCTGTACTGGATGGACCGGTTCGCCTCGCGCCTACAGATCCGCGACGCGGTCATCGGCGGGTCCCTCGCGGGGCTTGCGTTCCTGTTCAAGCAACCCGGCATCTTCCTTCCGGTCGCCTTTGCCCTGTACTCGAGCTACGCGTATCTCGCCTGGCCGTCGCCACCTCTCAGCAGGAGGCTCCGGGCGGCGATCATCGGCGCGAACGTCGTCGCGCTGATCGGCTTCACCCGCGTCTACCTCGGTTCGTCCGTCTTCGGCGTGCTCAGCGATCCCGCCACGAGGCAATCGCTTCTGTTCAGCGCGGCAGTGTTCGTGGGCCCATGGGTGGTCGCCGTGAGCGGCCTCGGCTTCGTCTCGGGGCGCGTCCGGTCGACGGTGGGGCCAGCGTGGTCGCTGGACACACTCGTACGGGCGAACGTCGCCTTCGTCGCAGGGGCGGTCGCGGTTGCCGGCCTTGGTTTCGTGATCATCTACGGATCCGTGGATCGGATCCTGACGGCCCTGCGGGCCGTGTTCTTCGACAGCCCGCAGCTCATCAATGCGGCCGACACGAAGCTGCTCCACCCGCTACTCCTCTGGCCGGGCGTGGCGATCGCTGTCGGGATCTGCGTCATTCCATTCCTGATCGGCGGCATCAGGTCCTGGGTGATCCGGCTGGCCCTCCTGGGGGTGGCCGTCGCCGGCTGCGCCTATACCGCTTTGACGTACACCGACCTGCAGTTCACGGTCGCGGGGGCGCTCCTTGTCGCCGTCTTCGCAGCCGTCTTCCTGTGGAAGCGACCGAGTGACCGTCAGTGGTGGAATCGGTTCTTCCTGTTCCTGGGCGCGACGTGCCTCCTCGCCTACCTCGTACCCCACCCGAAATACCTCTACAGCCTCGGGATCCTCGTGGTGTCAGGCTGGTTCATGCTCGGTGACCTGGCGCCGAGACGGTGGCCGGTCGCGGCGGATGTGATCGGATTTGCTGCGGTGGCTGCCATCGCGCTGTTGACCGTCCGGTGGGCGAATGCCGAGATGCTGTACGTGACCGAGTTCCAGGTCGGCAGCCACATGGTCAAGTCGTACGACTCTGCATTCCCGGCCGCAGTCGCGGCAGCCAACGCCTCATCGGAGCAGGACTGGCTCTCGAACACGTCTGACTACTTGGTGTATCTCGCCCACGCTCCGTGATTGCGAAATGGCCGCGACTATCGCCGCGCGCCTCTATGGACCGGCATCCATCCGGGATCTCGGCATCGCCAGCTGGCGGAGGAGCATTCGCCGCCCGCCGTCGCGAACCGCGCCGAAGACGACCGGTGCCGCCTGCGCATCCCGAATCAACGTAGCGCCAGCGAAACGCGAGGCGATCTTCCACACCTTTCGAGCCGCGGCGCCGGGGCGACCGGCGGCCACCCCGTACGACGCCTCGAGCCTTCGATGGTTCGAGCGACCGATCTCGGCGAGTCGATACGACTTCCGTCCAGCGTGATGACGGTCGATGGCGATGATCTGACCGAGACGACGGAAACGATGATTCCTGGCGAGTCGGAGCCACAGCTCGTAATCCATCGTGTAGTCGAACGTCTCGTCCACCAGGTCGCCGCCAAGCGCCGCCCGGCGCACGAAGGCGGCGGGCTGAACCACGAAGTCGTGGAGGCGCAACAAGGTCCGGCTGTACGGAGGCGCCCAGAGTGCCTGAAGGATGAGCCCGGTCCCGTTCACGAGCAGCGAATGCCCATAGACAACGTCCACATCCGGTTGAGTCATGAACATTCTGACGACCTGCTCAACCACATCCGGCCCGAAATAGGCGTCATCGGAATTTAGCCATCCGATGATCTCCCCCCCACTGGCGGCAAAGGCCTTGTTGAGTGCATGCGATTGCCCGCGATCCGGTTCGCTCCGCCACGTCAGCCCTTCGTCGGAGTTGCCTTCGAGGATCGCCCGTGATCCGTCGGATGAGCCGCCGTCCATGACGATGTGCTCGATCGGGCGATAGGTCTGACCTCGGACCGAACGGATGTTGTCGCCCAGCCACTGTGCCTGCTCGAACGAAGGGGTCAGGACCGAGACCAGCGGACGATCGATCACCGCACTGGCTTTCAGAGGGCCGGCTGCATCCGGGTCGCCTGCGCCTGCGTGGCGCTGTTGCGCGACGGCGGATCAGGCGCCAGAGCGATGCCGAGGATCAGCAGGATGGCGAAGCTCAGACCCTTGTCCTCGAAGGGTGAGTTGAGGAGCCCGGCGATCACGAAGACCGTTCCGAACCCCACCAACGTGAGAAACCGGGCGCTCCGTCCATGTCGGCAAGCCCACAGTGTCCGGGCGTAGACGACCAGGAGCCACGCCAGGACGACCGCGCCAAGAAGCCCGAACTTGCTTAGCAGGACCAGGGGGGTGTCAAGGGTGTAACTCGCCATCGGACCGCGAACCGCCGAGGTCCATTGGATCCTGTAACCGGGTCCGGTTCCAAGGACGGCATGACTCGCGAGGACCTCCCACGCCGCCTTTGTCTGTGCGATCCGCTCGGAGAAGCTCGCATCGCTGGCTGGATCGGCGACCCCGGTCTGGATCGACGCAATCCTCTCTCCGATCGGATTTGGCTTCGTCGTGGCCGCCGCCGGCGCGGGGCTCGCGCCCGTTGTCGCCGACGCGACCGGCGTCGGCGCAGGCGCCGGACCTGTCGGAACCCCAAGGACCGTCACGGTGAATAGGACGGAGGTCGCCAGGCCGATAGCCAGGACGCCACCGGAGACGCCAACGATTCGGGCAGCGCCCCGACGCGAAGCCACGGCCACCACGATGGGCACGATCACGAGAAGGAGCGCGGACCTGGTACCGGTGACGAAGAACATCCCGAGGGTGGCGCCTCCCAAAAACACCCAGGCCACGCTGCTCGCCCAATGCGCCCTCATCGCACGCGCGGCCGCATAGGCGAGGAGCGACGACGCGAGGATCCCGGTCGGCAGGATAAGTCGATCGATCGGCAGGTCGAGAATGTTCCTCCGCCCCATCCACTCGATCGAGAACGAGATGGCCGCCAGCAAGCCACTTGCCACGAGGATGGTCCCGAAGAACCGGCGCGGCAGTGACCGACCGTCGACCCAGAGGATCACCGCGATGGCGAACATCGCGTATGGCGTCGCATCACGAAGCCAGTCCGTCAGCGGCGTTCCGTTGCGGGTCGCAACCACGAGCGAGATCGCGGTCATTGCCAGGAATGTGGCACTGACCGAAAGCCACGAGATCAGGGCCGCCTGCTGCGCGAGGATCGTCCGGTCCCTGACTAGGCGAAGGCCTGCCGCAGCCACGATGGCGACCGTCGCCGCCATGTAGGCGATCTTGGGCAGATCCAAGCCGGCCGAACCCTGGAACACCAGCAGTCCGCCCGCGATGAACACCACGATCCCCACGGCGCGAGCGTCGAGGTTGGCCATCGCGGGTACTCGGCTCTCCTGGCCCGGTCGATCTACCGCGTCACGCATCAAGGATTGAGGGTATCCGAAACCGTGTGCTCAGGCTCCGAGCCCACGATATGGTGCCGGCCCGGTCGGTCATAGCGGCGACGACGCCGCGCGGAGGAGGTCGTCCTGTTCTGACAGAGACCGTCCGGCGACGGCCCGGTACTCGGCTCGGAACCGACGAGCGGTGGTGTCCCAGTCGTATCTGGCCACATTGCGCCGGCCGGCATCCGACAGGGCTTGCCGCAGGACAGGGTCCGTCCAGAGGCGACGGACGGCCATTGCGATGGAGGCCGGGTCGTCGGGATCGAACAGCAGCGCGGCGTCGCCCGCCTGTTCCGGCAGGGAGGTCACCGCGGACACGGCAGCCGGGACGCCGGCCTGGAATGCCTCCCACAGGGGTCCACTCGCCGCCTCGAACTTGCTCGGGATGACAACGCCAACGGCCTGCCGATAGAGCGCCAACAATTCCACCGGGCGAACAAACCCCGTCCAGTACACCTGTTGACGGAGGTCAAGTGCATCGACGAGGCGGTCGAGCGCGCGGGCATTCTCGTTTCGATGGCCCGAGAAGACGAGGTCAACGACCAGGCCGTCGCGCTGGCGCAGGAGCGCGATGGCTCGCAGCAGGCCGGCGTGGTTCTTGTGCGGCCATGTCTGCGCCGGGTAGAGGAGGTAGCGCGGCGGCAGGTGCAGGCGTCCGTGGATGGTATCCGCCTCCCCTGGGGTCGGATCGGCGTACGCAGCCGTGGGGGCGGCCCACGGGATGACTCGGACCCTGTCGGGGGCCAGACCATAGTGGGCGAGTACATCACGCCGAACCCATTGGCTCGTGACGACGACCTCGGCCGCCTGCGAGCAGAGCACGCGGTAGCGCGCATCCCGTATCGCCCTCTCGCGGGCGCTGAAATAGGAGGGCAAGTGGACGTGCTGCAGGTCGTGCGGGTGATAGATGCTCGGTACCCTGGTGAGGAAGCCATCCTGAATGGTGAAGTGCATGACATCGATCCCGGCGCGTTCGATCGTCCCGTCGGATGCGTGGGGTCCCGGGATGCGCTCCAGCGGTAGCAGCGGCCGCTTGCGCCATGTGTCACGTGCGATCGGTACGGCCCGCTTTATCGCGCCCCGAGCCCGCGCGACGGCCCCGCCGTCCGGCGTCGCCGGAACCAGAAGGATGTCCGCGTTCGGGCCGAGGTAGGGTTCCAGCCAGGACGTCGAACCGGCACGACAGAGGAACAGGTAGCGTTCCCGCCCATCGGTCAACCCTTCGAGCCCATGGGCCAGCCCGATGATGACGGACTCGACACCGCCGGCGACCCCCGATGTGAGACGTGCGTCGATCGCGACCCTGAGGTCAGGCATGCCCGAGCTCCACAGGTGACAGGGTGACCCGATGGACGGTCAGGCGGCTCGGCCCGCCTGCACCGCGCGGATCAGACCCCACCGAGGTCCAGGAATCCCACCAGGGGATCGGCGCCCGGATCCTCGAAGCGATAGCCAAGCGCCTCGTAGAGCCGGAGCGCCCGTTCGTTGCCGCGGTCGACCGTGAGCCGGACGATCCAGGCGTCCGCGGCGCGGGCCTCGGCATGGAGCGCTGCCATCATCGATCGACCCACGCCCAGGCCGCGAGCCTTTGGATCGACCGCGATCCCGAGACTGGGGATGGCGAACCCCTCGTCCCAGCCCCGAAGCATCCCAAGCGCGAGGACGTCTCCATCCCGAGTGGCAACGAGGTAGCGGTCGGCCCCGTCGTGTCGAGCGAGGCGGCGGGCTGTTGGCGCATCCAGAGGGAACGGATGGAACCAGCGATCGTCGCCATGCTTCTGGAGCGCTTGGAAGAGCCGTCCAAGCGGACCTGCCCATCGCGGAGAAAGCGTTCGGATAACGACGCCCGCCGACTCCATTCCAGCTTCACCGCCGGAAGGAGCGGATCGCATCGCATATCCTCGACAGCTGGTCGTCGTCCAGACCGGGAAAGGTGGGGAGGTTGAGGCCCTGCTCGCCTAGGCGGTCAGTGTGCGGCAGGTGCTCCGAGCGCCGGTACGACTCCTCCCGGAACGGCGGGAGTCGATGCAGGGGCATGAAGAATGGCCGTGACTCGATCCCGGCGTCATCGAGGTGGGCTGCGAGCTCGTCGCGAGACATGCCGAACGCGACGGGATCGACGGTGATGCAGAAGAGCCAGGGCGCCGGCTCGGCCCACGGCGCGCGGGGCTGGAAGGCAAGGCCCGGCAGACCGTCCAACAGGTGGCGGTAGGTCGCGAAGATCGCGCGTCGTCGAGCTAGGATGTCAGCCCTGCGCTCCAGCTGTGCGCACAGGATGGCGCTTGCGACGTTGGTCAGCCGGAAGTTGTAGCCAGTGACGGGGAAGTAATACCGGCGGTCCGGATCCATTCCCTGTCCGCGCAGCGTGCGGATCCGAAGCTCCAGCGCGGGATCGTTCAGCGTGACAGCCCCGCCCTCTCCGCAGGTAAACATCTTGTTGCCATAGAACGAGAACGTGCCGACGGACGCCAGGCCACCGACCGGCCGCCCTCGGTACGTGGCCAGGTGCGCCTCAGCTGCGTCCTCGACGACCCAAAGCCCGTGGACCCCGGCCACGTGGTTGATCGCGTCCATGTCGGCAGGGTGCCCATATAGGTGAACGGCGATGATTCCACGGGTGCGCCGCGTGATGCTGGCTTCGAGCAGGGCGGGATCGATGCACCACGTCGATGGGTCGACGTCCACGAACACGGGCTCTGCACCAACGTAGCGGACAGCGTTGGCCGTCGCGATGTAGGTCAGCGACGGGACGAGGACCTCGTCCCCCGGCCGCACCCCGAGGCCGAGAAGCGCGAGGTGGAGGGCAACCGTTCCGTTGCACACGGCGACTGCCGACCCAGTGCCAGCTAACGCGGCGAACTCAGCTTCGAACCGCTTGATGTACGGGCCGGTTGAAGAGATCCACGAGCTCCGGATGGCGTCGACGACATACGCTTCCTCGTTGCCAGAAAGGTCGGGTGCCGCGACCGGGATGCGCATCTTCAACCCTCGTTCAATGTCTTCACGACCCGCGCCGGGTCCCCCGCGGCTACTGTCCGTGCCGGAACATCCTTGGTGACAACGCTGCCGGCGGCGACGACGGAATCGCGGCCGACGGTGACCCCCTTCAGGATGATCGCCCGCTCCCCGATCCATGCACCGTCACCAATGCGTACCGGAGCCGACACGGCCAGGCTTCGATCAGGCGGCGTTCCGTTCAGGAGGTAAGCAGATGTCTGCTGCCGACGGGCATCTGGATCGATGGGGTGCTCGTTCGTGTCACTTATGTAGACGTCCCTGCCGAAGATGCAGTGGCTGCCGATTTCGACGGACGTGGCTGAGATGATCTGGCCGCGAAGGCTCATCCAAACAGAGTCCCCAATGACGATGCGACCACCGCTGTAGCAGCGCAGCTCATCGTCCAGAAGTGTCACGTTACGCCCAATGCGGACTTGGTCGGCCACCCCTTCGTTGAGCAGAGTCGTGTGCCGGCTGCAATGGAAGCCGGGTCCGATTACTGCATGGCGTCGGAGTGCGGCGGTGCGCAGAAGACTGGACGAACCAACTGCAGGGGCTAGCGCTCGCTTGAACACCGAACGCCACATTGGTGTCGCCATCAGTCAGCAGCAGAGCTCTTGTGGTCAAGTTCAAGGCGGGAAAGGAGACGCGGGACGTAGAGCGCGAGTGGAGCAAGCGAGAACAACGTAAAGGCGATCACGCTTCCCCAGACCACCCCCGCGACACCGATCCGGGCCGTCAACGCCACACTGAGCAGGATGTTCGCCGCTGCCATAACGACCGCAGTGACGACTTGGAATCTCATGGCCTGGGCTCCATTGAGGAGCATGGCCACAGCGGTACCGACCGCACTCAGGGGCGTCCAGACGCCGATGGCGAGAATGAGCCCGAACGAGGGCTGCACGGACACCCCGACCCAGGCTGCGATGAGCGGGAGGCCGACGGCGACCAGGATCCCCGAAACGAGCCCTGCCACCGCGAGCGACAGTCGGATCGATTGCCTGAAGGTCCTCCGCACCCAGGGGACGTCACCCCGACTCAGCGCCTCCCGATATGCGGGCCAGAGTGGACCCAGCGCGAAGCTGACGAGGAGCGTCGGAATCAAGAACAGTTTGGAGACAACTGCGTAGTCTGTGACGGCCGATGGACCCAGCATCACGGCGAGGATGATGCTATTCGATGTGAACGCGACTGCGACCGCAACTTGGAGTACCAGGAATAGGAGGCCCACTCGCAGCAGGGAGCGCGCAGCAGCGAAGTTCACCTCACCGATTGTCGGCCTGAGCCACGGCGATTGGGCGAGCAAGGCACACCCGTTCGCGATAGTCGCGAGGAGAGGCGCGCCAGCCATTGCGAGTACTAGCCAGGGGAGGCCGAGCCGCATCTGGATCGCCCAGACCACCAGCACGAGCCCTCCGATGTTGCCCACGGCGACGAAGATCGAGTTCACGTATCCCTGCTGGAGGCCCAGCCTCACCTGCTGGAATGCGCCGGCAGGCATGGCGACCAAGAAGCACACGACCAGGACCGCTGCCGCTGGGCCTGCCTCGTCGAGGGCGGACGCCGGCCCAATGTTGAACGCTCGCGCCCACGGGATGTGGCCATATGCGGCGACAAACAGGATCCCGAAAACAGCGGCAACGACGAACAACATCACGATCCCGCTCGAGAGGTAGGCGCGCACTTCTGTCCGGTCGTCACGTCCGGCAGCCTGGGCGACGCCGTTCAGCAGGCTGTTGCCGATCCCGAGGTCAGTGAAGCCGAGAAGGGCGATGAGGGCGCTCAGGGTCATCCACACACCGAAGCGGTCGCTGCCAAGGTATCCGAGCGTCAGCGGGACAGAGACAGCGGTCGTGATCAGCGCAATCCCCTTGGCGAGCGCCGACGTGGCCGCGCTTAGACTCGCGCGGCGGAATCGCTCATTGGACCGACCCTCCGCCGTTGTGGCATCGAACGGAGTCAAGCGCAGCACCCGGCCGCTGTGACCGAGCCTGATCAGGCGCGCACGCAAGAGAGCTGGCACGCTCCGCGAGATCAATTCGCGTCCCGGTTGACGCTCGATGTCGTGTTCCGCCGACCTGAAAGGACGCGATAGGACTCGATCGTGCGCTGAAGGCCTTCACGGAATGAAGTCCTTGCCTGGAAGTCGAACTGCTCACGTGCACGGCTCGTATCCAGCGCCCGTCGCGGCTGCCCGTCCGGCTTCGTCGAGTCCCAGCGAACTTCGCCTTCGAAGCCCGTCAATTCCACGATCAACTCGACCAGGTCACGAATGCTGATCTCCTGCCCCACGCCCAGGTTGACCGGATCCGACCCGTCGTAGCGCTCCGCCGCCAGCACGATGGCGTCCGCGGCATCGTCGACATATAGGAACTCCCGGGAAGCTGCGCCTGTTCCCCAGACATCGACGAATGCGGCATCACTCTCCCGCGCGTCGACGCACTTCTTGATCAACGCGGGGATCACGTGGGAGCTTCGGGGATCGAAGTTGTCACCCGGTCCGTAGAGGTTGACCGGGATGAGGTAGATCGCGTTGAAGCCGTACTGCTGTCGGTAGGCCTGCGCCTGGACAAGCAGCATCTTCTTCGCCAGTCCGTACGGGGCGTTCGTCTCTTCCGGATAGCCGCTCCAGAGGTCGTCCTCGTGGAACGGGACGGGGGTGTACTTCGGGTACGAACACACCGTTCCCACCTGGACGAACTTGGCCACTCCGGCACGACGGGCTGCCTCCATCAGCTGGATGCCCATCACGGCGTTCTCGTAGAAGAAGGATCCGGGGTTCTCGCGGTTGGCCCCGATGCCCCCGACCACCGCGGCCAGATGGACGATCAGCTCGGGGCGCCCATCTCGCAGGGCCTCGCCGATGCCCTCCCAGGTCCGGAGGTCGTAGCTCGCACTGCGCGGGACGAACACGTCCTCGACGCCGCCGGCCTCCAGCCGTGCCATCACGGACTTCCCGAGAAAGCCGGCGCCACCCGTGACCATCACGCGTCGTCCTCGCCAGGGCGACGGCTCGCGGGATCCCGTCGGGCTCACTAGGGGATCGGGCATCGAGCTCACTCGCGCCCCCGGCTCGACGGTTCGACCAAGAGGCTTTCGGGATCGAGTCCGGCTTCGCGAAGATCGGCCTCGAGCATGATCCGGACAAGCTCCTTGAACGTGGTCGTCGGACTCCAGCCCAGCTCCCGGGTCGCCTTCGATGCGTCACCGCACAGCTCGTCGACTTCCGTCGGTCGGTAATAGCGCGAGTCGATCTCGACGTACTTCGTCCAGTCCAGGCCGACATGGTCGAAGGCTCGCGTCACGAACTCCTCGACGGTGTGCATCTCACCGGTCGCGATTACGTAGTCGTTCGGGGTTGGCTGCTGCAGCATCCTCCACATCGCCTCCACGTACTCGGGTGCATAGCCCCAGTCACGACGGGCCGCCAGGTTCCCGAGGTAGATCTTCCGCTCGCGCCCGGCAAGGATCGCCGCGATGCCGCGGGTGACCTTGCGGGTGACGAACGTGGCTCCGCGTCGCGGCGACTCGTGATTGAAGAGGATCCCGTTACAGGCGAACAGGTCGTAGGCCTCCCGATACTGGATCGTCATCCAGTGGGCGAAGACCTTGGACACGGCGTACGGGCTGCGAGGGTTGAACGGCGTTAGCTCGCATTGGGGACGTTCGACGACCTTGCCGAACATCTCGCTGCTACCGGCCTGGTAGAAACGCACCGGCCAGTCAGCGTGGCGTACGGCCTCGAGCACGCGCAGGTTGCCCATGCCGACGGAGTCGGCCGTGAACTCGGGCATCTCGAAACTCACCAGGACATGGCTCTGAGCGCCGAGGTTGTAGATCTCGTCCGGGCGCACCCTGTTGATCGTGGTGATCAGCGATGAGGAGTCGGTCAGGTCACCGTAGTGGAGGACGAGCCGCCGGTCCTCATTGTGCGGATCCCGGTAGAGATGATCGATCCTGCCAGTGGAGAAGGAGCTCGTTCGCCGGATGATCCCGTGCACCTCGTAGCCCTTGGCGAGCAGGAGCTCGGCAAGGTACGAACCATCCTGGCCGGTGATCCCGGTGATCAATGCCCGAGGAGACATCGCGCTCTAACCCCTCCCAGTTGCGGTGGTTCCGAGCACCTGGCCGACAAACTCGTCGATCCGGGCGAGTGCCTGACCGGAACCGAGTTGTGCCTCGGCGTACACACGTCCAGCCCGCCCGTAGGCGTCGGCAGCGCCGGGATCGGCTCGCAATTGTGCCACGGCCGCCTGCAGGTCAGCGGGCGCGGCCACGGCGGTGACCAAGCCTCCGCCGGATCGGCGGATCTCCCGGGCGGTCGCCCCTCGGTCCGGGACGGCGGCGACGACGGGACGACCGGACGCGAAATACGTTGTCAACTTACTGGGAAGCGACATGTCGATCACCGTGCTGCGCTCACTCACAAGGCAGACATCGGCGGCTCCGAGGACGTCGGCCAGGTCCCGCTCGGGCTGGAAAGGCAGGAACTCAAGGCGTTCGATACCGACCGCCATGGCCTCGAGGTTGGCCCGCTGGCTGCCATCGCCCATGAGGACGTATCGAACCGGCGCCCGCGTCTTGTCGGCGAAACGGGCGGCGGCGATCACTTGTTCGAGCCCTTGCTTGAGACCCATGTTTCCCGCGTGGAGCACGATCGTGGTGTCCGATGGCCAGTTCAGGTGTTGGCGCACTGCGGCACGGTCGGACTTGGAAGTGCCGATGTGGGCCCAATTCGGTGTCGACACGATCCGGGCTTCCGGCAGTCCCAGCCCGATCAGGTACGGTCTGAACGACTCGGAGGCGATCCCAATGAGCCGTGCGCGCGAGAGCGACCAACACTCCAGGGCCGAGGTTAGGCCGGCCACGCGACCTCCGCCCCGGATGCCGCTCTGTTCGGCGGCCCTTCCCATCAGGTCCTGGATGATCACGCCGTACGGGGCATGGACTCGGGCAGCGTAGAGCCGCGCAAGCGCCGCGCTACTGAGGCTTGGGGAGACGCCGATGATCACGTCAGGCCGTTCGGGTCGGGAGGCGAAGCCGTGGGCCAGGAAGGTCGCCTCGTAGAGCCCGCGCCCGAGCGCCGTCTGAGTTCGGGGCACGAAATGGCGTCTGCGGAGGACCCTGACCCCACCAAGCTTCTCCGTTGTTCGGAGGCGGTGCTCACCCGCCGCAAGCCTCCAAGAGGGGTAGTGAGGAAAACCCGTCAGGACGGTAACCGCGTGACCAGAGGCGCTGAGGTGCTCGGCCATGGCGCTCGTGTACGGGGCGATGCCCGTGACCTCTGGCCGATAGTTGCTTCCGATGATCAAGACTCGAGTCATCAGCCTTCTATGTCGCGCTCCACCGGAGGTCCGCCAGCCTCCAACAACAAGAGACCTACTGGCTGGAGGAGGATTCAGCCAACCACCACGGTGCCCCGGGGGCCACGATCATCGATGATGCTAGCGACTCGGCGACAATGGTGCGGACCCAGATCCGGCCCGTCGAAGCCCGTGACCGGTGGTGCTCGCGCTGTCCTGGCGGGCATGGGCCGTCGCGACGGCTCCCACAAGCCTGCGCAGGGGACCTCCACCGCGTCCGTACCAACGTACGGCCCGGGGTGGCCCGATCAACGGATAGTCGCACCATACCGCCGGGTGCAAGATGACATGGATATCGGCCCGATCCTCGCGCCCTGCACTCATTGGAGCCTGAACATGCGCCTCCTCCCGACTCGCCCGAGCGCTCATCGCACGACCTCGCGGGCGGTCGCGCTGCGAGGCCTGGTCGCCGCCGTGCT
>JBBRIM010000033.1:0-17189 GCA_038221095.1 Candidatus Limnocylindrales bacterium | reverse complement strand
ACACCCGGACCGATCTTGCGGGGAATCGCCGTGTGAACGGTCGGCTGAGTCCCGATTGTCATCCTGCCGGCCTGAACGAGACCGAGCCTTGCGAGCCGCGCCGTGATCGCGCCTAGACTCCTTTCGTGCGCTTGGGCGATCTGAACCAGCCGGGAGCGGGCTTGGTATTCGACGCGAAGGTGGTTGTCCTCAGCGACTCCCCACGGATCCCCAGCTCGGCGGGCGTCGACCTTTGAACTACGTTGGTACGCCGCGACCGAACTGTGCATCGGTTCGGAAGGGCCGGCAGGCCCGACACGAAGGTCGGCTGGGCCTGGTGGTTCGGATGAGGCAGTCAAAGTGACCAGCGGGACGGTCTGGAACCGAGGTGCGAGCGCGCCGAAGCAGTCCCGAACCACAGCTTCGGGGTATGCGAGCTGGGGGGTCGCCAGGCGGACGAGGTCCTCGACGTCCGCGGAACGTTCCGGCCCGCTCAGGGATTTTGCAATCGTCGCGATGCTATTCAACGCATCTCGCCGCGTCGCGAGAGAGGATGTCCGGGCCACGTTCACAAGAAGCAACATGCCTCTGTACACGGCCTGCGGGACCCTGGAGTCGATAAATGGAACGAGTCCGGCCGATCCATGCCGGACCACGAACTCGCCGGGATCCTTCGCATCGCGGTATGCCGTGGGAGGAATTACCTGGACCCTGAGATTGGGCAGGTCCTTGGTCGCCATCTCGATGAACTTCGCAGTCCCGTCTCGTCCCGCCTGGTCCGAATCGAGCGCCAGAATCACCGTGCTCGCGCCGCGATGGCGCAGGATCTCAAGGTGCTTAGGAGTCATCAGCGATCGTCCGATCGCAACCACAGTGGTGACACCCGAGGCCCAGAGGAGTTGGGCGTCGAGCGGACTCTCTACGACGATCAACGTGTCCGTGCGGGAGGCCCGGATCCGGTCCATGCCGAAGAACGGCGGGATCGGCGCACCGCGAAGGTAGAGGTAGCGGAGTTCGGGGTTTGGCTCGGTGGATCGGCCCAGGAAGGTTGCAACTCGCCCGTTCGGTTCACGCCAGGGGATCAAAATGCGGGAGCGCCACCTGGGATCGGAGAGCCCGAGGTCGGCGATCTCGGCTGGCGTCGCTCGAAGGGCGACCGAAAGCTGAACACCGTCTGGCACAACGCCTAATCCCAGGTCGACCAGTTCTCGGGCTGATGTCGGAAACCCTCGTCCTGCAAGGTATGCAACTGCAGGAGCCGAGCCCGCCTCCCTCAGGGTCCGCTGCCCAAGTACGGCAAATCCTTCCATTAGGTCGTTCCTGCGAAGCCGCGCCTGGACCTCCGGGCGATCAGGTGTGGCGCTCCAGTCGATGTCAATCCCAACGCGGCGGCCAAGTTCGACGACGAGCTCGCGGAAGCGCTCGCCGCGTGCGGGCTCGCCGCCATTCAGATAGCTCACCACTGAGCCAAATCCACAATGCGAGAAGCAACTCCATGACAGCGTCTCGGTGTTCACGGAGAAATTCGGGTCTTTGCCACCGTGAAGGGGACAGCCACCACGGAGAAACCGCGGTCCCTTCACAACGAAGGTCACGTTCTCGTAGACGTCGGACACCCGGAGGCGAGGGACGATGTCCTCGTACAGAACCTCGACGAGGCTCCGATTTGCGGTCGCGAATGCCAACGGATTGCCTCCCCGCTCTACGACGACGAGCACAACCCCAAATTTAGGCGGTGCTGGGCGCCGGCGTCTCGCCGGACGAGGTGGATCGTCGACGTTCCGGGAGTCTACCCGGGCCGATAGGCCTCCGGGCGCCCCGATAAGGGCCCGCTGGTGCGTCAGCGCCACATTCCCGTTGGTCCCATCGACTCGTGTGACGCGAGCCGCTCGTCAGTACGTGACGATCGAGGTTCGCCGCGGGCTCTGCTGCGACGAGTGGACGGGCCGGCCGCTGCCGGGGTTCCGTGGAGCGAGCGCAGCCATCGAGGGCGCCGTGTCGCTGGCGTGCACAGATTGGTTTGACGATAGAGCAACCACCCGACGTTGACCGGGACCGCAGCCAGATCCTCATTGAGGGGGTCGCCGCCTGCCGATGCTGGGCAACCAGGGTCAGGCGAAGACATCCTCCGGTCGGATACCGAGCCCGGCCGCGAGCAGCGCACGATCCATCGTCACGAGGCGACCACGGCGCCCCTGTGTGACGGCTGCGTAGGCCGCGTCATAGAACGTGAGGCCGTGGTCAGTTGCGAGTCGGGCCGCCTGGGCGCGCTCCGAGGCGCTGATCGCCACCGGCTCGCAGATCTCCGTCAGCGCGTCGAGAACGCCGGCGGTCGCCTCCGGGCTGGCTCCCGCCGAGCGAAGCAGCGCGTTGCCGATCTCGTAGGTCGTCAGGTCGAGGATCACGAGGTCGATCCGCCGGTCGGCGAACGCCTCGAGGATGGCCCGTGCCGGTTCGACGGCCTCCTCACCCTCGGCGTGAAACCACTTGAGGACGATGCTCGCGTCAGCGACGACGATCGGCAGCGTCACGTGCGTCTCGGTCGGCTCGGATCAGGTCCCCACTCTCGAACGCCCCGAGATGCGCGATCGCTCCCCGCCCGCGTCCGACGGCTGCTCGGATGAGCGCGGGATCGGGAACAGCGAGGGCGTCCCGCGCCGCTGCCTGAAGGAATGCGCTGCGCGTCGTCCCACGGCGGTCGACGGCGGCATTAATCGCTTCCAGGAGTTCGTCGGGCATCGAGACGAGCACCTTTCCCATAGCCGTGACAGTATATCCATCGGATATCCACGTCAAGCATCTCCCGGCGTCCGTGGCGCGACAACAAAGGTCTCGTCGAAGGCCAGTCGGATCGTGAGGGCCCATCTTGGGAAGACTTGGCGGACGACCATCGGTTCGGCCTGGGGAACAGCCTGACTCATGAGCCAGAAGGTAGCGACGCCTACGTATCTACCGCTCATCTGATCACCCGGGCATGACGTGAATCGATCAGTTCTGAAGAAGACGGCGCCGTTGCGGCTCCCTACTATCAAGGTCGTTGCCTACAGAACGCACCGAGAGGACACCCCCCAATGACCGACACCAAGAAGCCCGCCAAGGGATTCACGGCCGACGAACGAGCCGCGATCAAGGATCGCGCCAAGGAGCTGAAGGCAGCAACGAGCAAGGCGGACGAGGAGAGCCAGGTGCTCGCGAAGATCGCCGAGATGCAGGCATCGGATCGGGCCATGGCCGAACGGGTTCATTCGGTCATCAAGGCCAGCGCGCCGGCCCTCTCGCCGAGACTCTGGTACGGGATGCCCGCCTATGCCAAGGACGGCAAGGTCGTGTGCTTCTTCCAGGACGCTCAGAAGTTCAAGACGAGGTACGCGACGCTCGGTTTCAGCGACTCGGCGAACCTTGACGAAGGCACCATGTGGCCAAGCGCCTTCGCCTTGACGAAGCTGACCGCCGCCGACGAGGCCAGGATCGGCGCGCTCGTGAAGAAAGCCGTGAGCTGAGGCCGGGCGCAAACCACTTCGGACTCGCCCCAGCCTCTTTTTGGGCGCGATACTGTCTTTGTGAACGTCGGGCTTCTTGTCGATCTCCTCGTCAAGGCCGCCGTTTATCCAGGACCTGGTCATGTCGCTGAGCGGTGCGGCCCTCGGCGCGCTGGTGATGGCAACCCTGCTCTGGCCGGCAGCCGGAACCCCGGCCACGCTCTTCGGCTGGAGTTCCTAGGTGATTCAATCGCAGGTGATCTGCCCGGTACTGGGCATGCTCCCCCGCCGCTATCCTGATCCGGACGAGCGCACCCCAGACGACTGAAGGAGAGACCGATGGACTTCAACAGCATCCTGATCGGATCCGACAATTCTGGGCCGATGGTCGAGTACTACACCCGGCTGCTCGGCGCCCCGGCCTACTCAGAATCCGGCTACACCGCGTGGAAGATCGGCTCGGGTTTCATCACCGTCGGACCGCACTCCGAGGTCAAGGGTCGCAACGAGACCCCCGGCCGGCTCATCTGGAACATCGAGACGAAGGACGTCCAGGGCGATTTCGACCGGATGAAGGCCGCCGGAGCGATCGTCATCACGGAGCCGTATCGCTTCGAGGGCGCCTCGGGAACGGTGATCGCGACCCTGGCCGATCCCGATGGCAACTACTTCCAACTCATGTCGCCGATCCAGATGTAGTTCCGCCCTTACGCGGACCCGCGGACTGCCCAGGCTCGGGCCGTCATGACGAACGGCCCGGCGGGGAGCAGTCCGCGGCAGGTTTCGCGCAGCTCTGCCTGCTGGTCCGGGTTCAGGCTGGCCACGTAGGAGCCTGCCGGGCCGACACCGCCGGTGAAGGGCTGCCACCACTCCTCGAAACTGTGATGCTCTCGGCTGGCCGAGACAACGGTTTCGACGAGGTCGTGGAGCCCGCCGGCCTCGAACAGCTCCGCCAGGTGGCCCTCGCGCGCGCCGGCCAGGTCTGATTCGTCATGGACCCCGGGGTTGAGTTGACGAGCTGCCTGCCAGAAGAGGCTGAGCGGGCCCTGGCCGCCGGCGTGATCCCAGACGCACGCGGCAACCACGCCCCCCGGGCGGGTCACCCGGGCCATCTCGATCAACCCGCCGACCGGGTTCGCCATGAAGTGGACGACGAGCTGGGCAATGGCGGCGTCGAAGGCACCGGCCGGGAACGGCAATTGCTCCGCCGACGCGTGCAGGACATTGACGCCCGGGTAACGCACGCGAGTGGCTTCGACGAACGGCTCCGAGGGGTCGACGGCGGCCACGTTCGCGGCCTCGACGCGCGTGACCAGCTCGGCCGTCAGGGCGCCCGGGCCGCAGCCCACATCGAGCACCTGCTGGCCGCTGCGAACCCCGGCCAGGTCGGCCATCTGCCCGGCGAGCAGCCCCGAATACCTGCCCATGAAGCTGTCGTACGCCTCTGCGGCTACATCAAAGCTCATGACTTGGCGATCTCCCAGATATGGCCGGCTGGATCGCTGAAGGATGCCGTCCGAATGCCCCACGGCCGATCGATTGGCCCGTTCAGCAGCGTTACGCCCCTGGCTGTCAGCTCGGCGCACATGCCATCGACGTCATCCACGTCGATCGTGAACTGCATTCGAGACCCGGTCCCGCGCGGCGCCACCGCCGCGGGCGCGATGAGCTCGTCGGCCTCCGAGATCCTCAGCAGGTTGACCAGCGTGTTCCCAAACCGGAACACGACCGAGCTCTCGTCCTCGAACACCAAGGGCAGCCCGAACACGTCCCTGTAGAACTGCTTCGCCACCGCGATGTCCTCGACGAACAGGGTGATTGCGCTGATCCCGCCCGGCCAGGAGCCCATGGTTGAGCCTCGCCTTCCTAAAGGAGCGCGTCAATCGACGCGATCGTGACGATCCCCTCGAGGCTGCTCGCCAGTTCCGCGTCCAGGGTCACAAACGCGTCGGCCTGCAGCTGGGTGAGAGCAACGTACTCGGCGTTGTAGGTCGAGGCCCAGCCCAACTGATCCGCCAGCTGCCAGGCCCGGCGCCGGAGCACGCCGTCGCCGAGGAGCCTGATCGGCATCCGGCCAATCCGGGCGAGGCGCTCGCGTGCGACAACGGCCGGGATCTCGCCCTGCTGGACTGCCTCGTGCAGAGCCGACAGCGCCTGGGACCGCAGCAGCGTTGGTGCGAGCAGCTTGTGCGCGCCTGAGACTTCGACTCCCGCGCCCGCCAGGTACAGGACGGCGCTGGCGTCGACGACGAACCTGGTCATCGGGTACCTCTTCTACTGGTTCGGGCGAGTCACAACACTACCAATGCGCCACGATCCGCGGATGCGGACGTCGACGCGTTGGGTCTGCGAAGATCGGCCGCATGACCCAGCGCGGACTCATCCTCTTCGGCCTCATGTCGGTGATCTGGGGCATCCCCTACCTGTTCATCCGGGTGGCGGTGGCCGAGATCACGCCGGCGACGCTCGTGTTCGTGCGCACGGGGATCGCCGCGGCAATCCTCCTGCCGATCGCCCTGGCCCGGGTCGACCTGCGAGCCGTGCTGGCGCGCTGGCGCTGGGTGATCGCGTTCGCGGTCGTCGAGATCGCCATTCCGTGGGTAATGCTGGGGTCCGCCGAGCAGCACCTCTCGAGCTCCCTCAGCGGCCTGCTGATCGCCGGCGTGCCGCTCGTCGGCACGGCGCTGGCGCTCGCCACCGGCGGCACCGACCGGGCCAGCCGGGCGGGCGTCCTCGGGCTGCTAATCGGACTGATCGGGGTCGGTGCGATCGTCGGCGCCAACTTCGCCACGTCTGATCCTGTGGCCCTGCTCCAGATCGCGATCGTTATCGTCGGCTATGCCATCGGACCGGCCATCCTGTCGCGCCGGCTCGGCGGCTTGCCGGCGGTCGGGGTGATGGCCCTCTCGCTGGGGCTGTGCGCCCTCATCTACCTGCCGATCGCCGCGGTCCAGCTGCCGACGGTGATGCCATCAACGAACGTGCTTGCGGCCATCGCGATCCTGGCTGTGGTCTGTACCGCCGCCGCGTTCCTCGTGTTCGCCGCCCTCATCGTCGAGGTCGGCCCGGTCCGGGCCACGGTCATCACCTACGTCAACCCCGCGGTCGCGGCGGTCCTCGGCGTGCTGGTCCTGCACGAGTCGTTCAGCATCGCAATGGGGGTCGGCTTTGCGCTCGTCATCCTCGGCTCGACCCTGGCCACCCGCCGGCCGGCTACGGTCGCCGTGCCGACCGCTCCCCTGTTCGACAGCGGCCAGGCTGACCTCGCCCAACGGAGCTCCGAGTATCTCGGCGGTTTCGGCCGGGACTGATTCGCTGCTACCAGTCGAGCCAGGGCGACCTGGCCAGCCAACCGGCGAGGTCGTTGTCGCGATGAGCCCACCGCCATGTCGCATCGGCGACGTCATCCTGCGGAACGAGGATGCCGGCGATCGAGGTCGGCAGCTGCGGCGGCCTGGTCACCGCTCAATCCTAGCTCGCGGGCCAGCCACGGAGGCGGCACGCACCACGAACTGGTCGAGGGGGTATCGGGGCGTCCTCGGCCTCGCTACACTGCGCCCGCAGGTCCATACCAGGAGGCAACGATGAGGCGCGGGGGCTCGCGATGGTCAATCGCGATGAGTGCGTTGTTCGGGCTGTCCCTGGTCCTGCCGGCCGCCGTCCATGCTGCGACCCCGGTCAGCCTGACGTTTACGACGTCGATCACGGCCGCGTTCTACGACGATAGCGTGACCTTCACGGCGAGCATGTCTCCGGCCGTCGCCGGGATGTACGTTGGGTTCATCGACGTCACGTCATCGACTTCAACGTTTGCCTACACCGATGGAGCTGGCGTCGCGAGCCTGACCATTGGAGGCCAGTACGTCCGTTGGGTCCCAGGTCCAAACCTGCTCCATGCCGAGTTCCCAGGCGACGCAACCTACGCGGCGGCGACGAGCAACACGGTCTCGATTGACGTGAGCCAAAACCCGAGTTCGCTGAGCCTCACGTTCAGCGGCGGCCACGTTTCGGGCGTCGTCCACTCGGTTGACCAGCTTCAGATCGCGATCCGGATGACGGCAACAGTTTGCGGAGGGTGGATCGACCTCGACCAGGTTCCCGGCGGCCAGGTCGCAAGCGGTCCGGCTTCCTTGGTGTACAACCTCGACGGAACCCGGGGCTGTGGATTCAATGCCGTGTTGGTCCCCCAGCCACTCGGGGTCGAGCACTACCAGGCCTTCTACACCGGTGCTCCCGACAATGTCGATTCAACGACCGGGGTCGTTGCGGTCCCGATCACCCCGATCGCGCCGACCCTGGCGTTGCTCGTTTCGCCCAATCCCGTCGAAGGCGGAACCACCACCTTCTTGACGGGCGAACTCACCACGATCGATGACCCGGCCTACGTGGCGGGATCTGGAACGATCACGTTCTACGAAGGAACGACCAACCTCGGCAGCGCGGACGTGATGGCTGACGGGAACGTTGGTCAGGCGGCCATCAACCTCACCTTTAACGCGGTCGGCAATCACGACCTCCACGCCATCTGGAACGGTCCCACCTACGCCAGCCCGGCGACGAGCCCGACGGTCACCCTGTCGGTGGTCCAGGACATCGTCCACGCGTCGAACCTGCACCTCAATGCGTCCGGCTTCTACCCGGTCCTTGATGGATACCAGGACAGGCTCGCCATCGAAGGCCAGCTCGACGAGATGGCGTCGGTCGCGGTCACGATCACCAGCGCGACCACCGGCGCCGTAGTGGACCGCCTGTGGGTCCCGACGCGCGAAGGCATGTATACCGTGTGGTGGGACGGTCGCACCAGCAACGAGGTCGCTCTGCTCGGCAATCCGTTCTGGATCCGTCGGTTGCAGGTTCGCCCGCTTGTCCCGCAAGGCCTCTACCACGTCACCCAGGTGGTCTCCGACGCAGGTGGCGCGACGCTCACCGTCACGAAGAACGTCACGGTCTCGTACAAGAGCCTCCATTGGTTCCCCGGGACGCTGACCCTCTACGGCAACCAATTCATCGCGCGAGGCGGCAACAGCGGCACAATCTCGGCCAGCTCGACCTACTCCCGTGGGGCACGGATCACGCTCGCGCCTGGTCCAGCCGGCCGGTACATAGCCGTCGGCTACCAGTTCACGCTGCCCGTGGCGCTCGGCTACTCAGCGCTGACCTTCTCGGTCCTTGGCAGCGGCAACGCATCGGCGGTCATCGGCATGCAGGACTCCCGGCTTGGAACGTGGCCGGCCGGATCACCCTGGATCATCGACTACTTCTCGCCGATCGCCTACACCTCGACCGGCTATGGCTGGAACCACGTCGCGGGGAACAGTACGTACAACCGGATCGGCCGAACGGTACGCGGCATGGTCCTGGCCCTCGACTGGTTCTCTGGCCGGTACGACATCGCCTCGGTCAAGGTCACTTACCGCTACGCGCTCCTGAGGTAGGTTTCGTCAGCCGAGCGTCGATCTGGGACGTCGGCGATCGGCTGGCCAGGCGTTGCTCCAGAAGCGACACACGTGGCACTTTCGGCCCTTCGCTCGGCTCATTGAGTCCGGACCTACGGTCTCGACCAGAAGAGTATCCCGGGCCGAGCGTGGGCCGGGATGAACCGGCCGCCCGGATCCCCGCCGCGGACCTGGACCACTGCGCGCGGCCTCGATTCGTGCTGTTTGTCGCTCTGGGCGCAACGCCCGGTCGGCGGCGACGTCGGGTGGCCCCAGGTGATGACGCCTGGTCCGGGAGCGAACCAACCAGCTGGGCGGCTGCCTAGGCGCGTTTCGTTAGCCGAGCGTCGATCTGGGACATCCGCTCGTGGACGATCCACTCCACGAGTTCCTTCGGGATCGGGTGCTCCGGGGTGAACCGCAGCGTGCCCTTGGTCACGGCAAAGTCCTGAAACGCCCCCAGGCGCGACTCGATCAGCGCTCCGCTCATCGGGAAGAGCGAGCAGTGGGTCTTGAAGGCGGAGTACGACACCAGTGCCCGCCCGTGGTAGCGGAATGCCGGCATCCCGTAGCTGATCGTCTCAACCGCCCCTGGTGCTGCCGCCGCGATCGTCTCGCGTAGCGTCTGCAGGGCGGCCCGCTGGTCTGCCGGCGCGGTGGCGAGCTGGGCGTCGATCCAGGCGGTCGGGTCCGTTCGGTCCGGCGGCTCACTCATTCCATGGCCCCCAGGTCCAAGGCATCGAGCAGGGCCGCGAATGCGGTCCCTCAGCTCAATTGCCGAATCATGCCATGGCAGATCCCGCCGGGGCAGCCGCCAGAATGGGCCGGTGAGAAGAATCGTCGGTGAAACCACCGTGCGTTCTGGCAACCGCCGGCGTGTATTTGGGTATGAGCGTCTACTTGGCGATCACTAGCGACACCGATCCTCGGTATGAGCAGGCATTCGAGCGTCATTGGGATGACGTATTCCGGTTCGCACTTGCCTGGACCAACGACTGGGCGGCGGCCGAAGACCTCGCCCAGGACGCCTACCTGCGCCTGTGGCAGCACCGTTCGACCCTCGACTGGGACCGGCCGGTCCTGCCGTGGCTGCTGGTTGCAGCCCGCCGGCTGGCTACGGACCGGTTCCGGGCGCTCAGTCGCCGGATCCTGCCGCGATCGGCGGACCCGTCGTTCGATGAAGCGACCCAGGTCCGCTGGCTCGACGTCCGGTCGGCGATGGGCAAACTCTCAGCGCTCGAGCGGTCGGCCGTCGTCCTGACGGCGATCGAGGGCTGGTCCTACGCCGAAGTCGCAGTTGCATTGGGAACGAGCGACGGCGCACTGCGCGCCGCGGTCAGCCGCGCCCGCGTGAAGTTGGAGGTCGCCTGATGGCCCGTTCTCGAACCGACGAAGTGCTGGAGGGTTGGAAGATGGTTGCCCACATCGCGAGCCGGCCGGCTGTGGCTCCTCGTCCCCGGACGAGACGAACGAGCGGTCCGAGTGGCTTGGTGCCCGCCGCGGCGGTCGTGCTGCTCCTGGTCGTGGCGCTCTCCGTGCGCGGTCTCGGCCAGGGGCCCACGCCGTCGCAGCCGGCGGTCGGGGCAACTCCCTCGATGGCTGCCAGTCCGGTGGCCACCGCCAATCCATCCCCTTCCCTGTCGCCGACCGATATGCCAACGCCGTCGGTGGCGCCGGGCGGGTCGTCGACGTCGGCCGACATCACCACGGCCAAAGCCGCGGTCGACCAATACAGCGCAGATCTCGTCCGAGGCGACTATGCCGCCGCCTGGGCGATGCTGGGCCCGGAATATCGGGCGAACGCCGCCCCGTTTGCTTCCTGGAGCTCCGAACGAAGCCAGTTCTTCAAGAGCGTGGCGGGCCGCTACACCGTGGTGGTCTCGCCGCCCGGGGTTGCCCCGATCACGGATTGGCTCTCGAGCACCTTTGGGGCGCCGATCAACCTTGCCCACGCCGTTCTCGTCGAGGTCGACTACCCGGCCCTGGCGGGCAACAACGCCGGCTATAACCTGTACATCGTCAACCGGACTGCCTCGGGCCTCGCGATCTACGTGGTTCGCTGAGCGACCGCGGCGTCGGCGGCGCCCGGCCGGCGACGGGCCGCCACGAGGTCGCCGAATCCGGCCGCAGTACTGATGGGCGGTCTGGTGGGGGTACGAACGGTTGACGCCTCGGTGACCCCGTGTGACGATGCCCCGAAGGTTCCGAGCTTCCATGCGAGACCCGCGCCGCCGCACAATTCGGGCCGTATTGACCAGCTGCGACGCTTGACCAGCCGTTCCGAGACGGGTGGGCGACGCGCCGCCTAACCATGGGATGACGCATCGGTGTACAAGCGCAACGCTCTCTCGACGACGGGTCGTCGCAGCCGCTTCCTGACCGCCCTCGCCATCCTGGCGCTGATCGGCGCCGTGCCCATGGTGACCGTTGGTGCGACGACTAACCCCGCCGGCACCACCGCCGCCGGCGCGGCCGCCGGCGCGGCCGCTCCGACCCAGCCGGCCAGCGGCCCGTCGAACCGGACGAACGCCCGGCCCACCCCCGACCAGGTCCCGCTCGTCTCCGTCAGCGGCCCGGGGAGCGGGGCGCACCTCGTCCTGAGCGCACCGACCAGCGTTGCCGTCGGGCAGACGATCACGATCGTGCTCAAGGCGGCCGGGATCCGGAACCTGGCCGGCTACGAGGGCGTGCTCCGCTTCGATCCGGCGGCGGCCGAGTTCGACGGCCTCCGCCAGCGCTCGCTGGCCCTGGCCGGTTCCCGGCGGGACGTGCAGCCGCTCGGCCCGGTCGTCGTGCCGTCGGGGGTCGCCTTCGGTCTCTACTCGTGCAGCATTGCCGGTTGCGGCGACAGCCCGGCCAAGGCCGCCAGCCACCCTGGCGCGAGCGGCACGGTTGTCCTCGCCAAGCTGACGCTCGTCCCGACCCAGGCCGGTCGCCTGGCGCTCACCCTCGGCTCGATCCAGTTCGTCGATACCGCGGGCAAGACCATCAAGGTCAGCTTGCCCGGCCCGATCGTGGTCAAGGTAGGCGCCGGGGGCAAGACCTTCGCCGCCCCCGCCACGCCGGCCCTCCGGCCCGGCCTGGCCCAGGCCACGACCTCGGCCGACATCTCTGGTGACGGCCTCGTCGGCCCGGCCGACCTCAATACCGCGGCCATCGCCTGGGGCCTCGCCCGCGAGTCGGGCACCGGCTGCGGCCAGGTCCACGACGCGGCCGACGTCAACCACGACGGCTGCCTCGACGTCCAGGACCTCCAGCTGATCGCCGCCCGGGTTGCCCCCCGAAGGGCGAGCTCGCTACTCGGCCCCAACCTCATGCCGCTCACTCCAGACACCTTCACCGTGGATTCCACCTCGGACGCCGCGGACAAGACCCCCGGCGACGGAGTCTGTGCCACTGCCGCCACCGTGTGCTCCCTGCGCGCCGCGATCGCCGAGGCAAACCTCCATCCCGGTCCCGACACGATCGCCTTCGGTATCCCCGGCGGTGGCGTCCACACGATCACCCTCGGGAGTGGCCTTCCGGTCATTAACGACACGACCGGTGGGCTCACGATCGACGGCTACACCCAGCCGGGTGCCAGCCCCAACACCGATCCGTCGATCGACAACGCCGTGATCAACGTTCAGGTCACGAGTACCAATCCGAACGCCGACGCCCTGATCTTCAGCTCGTCCAACAACGCCATCCGCGGCCTCGCCATGTACGGCCTCCGCCACTCGATGACATTCCAGACGTCCAGCGCCAAGAGCAACAGCGTAACCGGCAGCTTCATCGGGACGAACTCCGCCGGCACCTTCGTGGCTCCCGCATTCAACAGCGGCGGCGACGGCATCACCGTCACCCAGGGCGCCAGCTACACCATGGTCGGTGGCCCAAACCCGGCCGACCGGAACGTGATCTCGGGCAACTCGTCTGGTGGCTTCTCATCCGACGGCGAGCAGTCGGACCACAACACGGTCCAGGGCAACCTGATCGGTCCTGGTCCGAACGGCCAGCCGATCCATACCTGCTTCACCCGGTGCTTCGACCAGCAATCCCGCGGGGTGCACTTCAAGACCGGCTCGTCCTACAACCTGGTCGGCGGAACCGGCCTCGGTCAGCGCAACGTCATCTCGGACAACGCGGGCAACGGGATCGAAATGTCCCACGGCAGCACGAACGACAGCAACCAGGCGATCGGCAATTACATCGGTACGGACGTCACTGGCAATGCCGGTGCTGCCAACAAGTTCGGCAACGGCCTTGACGGGATCCAGGTCGAGGACGGCTCGACGAACAGCATCCTTGCGTACAACGTTGTCGCCAACAATGCCCAGCGTACCGACAGCGGACTCGCAGTCGGCGGGATCGAGGTCCTGGGCTTTTACACGGCAGGTACGTCGGTCCACGACAACAAGATCGGCGTCGGCGCCGATGGTGTGACCCCGATGCCCAACAGCTACTACGGCGTTGATGTTCACTTCAACGCGAGCTGGACCACCGTCGGCCCGGGCAACATCGTCGCCAACAACCCGACTGGCGTGGTAATCAGCGACACGTCCAATGTCGACCACACGCTCACCAGCAACTCGATCTACAACAACGGCTCGACTGGATCGGGGCGTGGAATCCAGGTCCTGAACCATGCCAATAACTCGATTGCCGTTCCCACGCTCAGCCCGTCCGGCGTTTCGCTTACAGCGGCGAGCGGAGCCGCCTGCGCCGGCTGTACGGTCGAGGCCTTCCGGGCGATCGCCAACGTCGGTGACGCGAGCGCCGGTGCGGCGGGCCAGGGCAAGACCTTCCTCGGCAGCACGCTCGTGCCGGCGAGCGGTGCCTTCACGATCGGCTTCACCACGACGCTGAGCGCCGGTGATCTGGTCACCGCCACGGTCACCGACCCGGCCGGCGACACGAGCCAGTTCAGCGTCAACGTCGTGGCGACCTCTATACCCAATCCAACCCCGCCCCCAACGCCGGCTCCGACACCTCCCCCGAGCCTGAGCACGTACGTCTCGGACACATTTACTCGAACCCTCAGCGCCACGTGGGGCGCGGCCGACATCGGCGGCAACTACGCCGGCTTCTACTGCACCAACCCCGACATGAACGTGACCGGCACGGTCGGGACCGTCATCCTGCCCGATCCGCACAACCTGGGGATCTGCGCCAAAAACAACACGGTCAATACCGCCTACCGGGGCGGCTACCTGACCAACGTCAGTGCCCAGGACGTCGACATCCGCTTCAAGGTGGCCACCGCGACCCTTTCTACCTCGGACAACATCAACGCCGGCTTCGACGCCCGGCGCGTCTCGGGCTTCACCTCGTACCGCGGTCAGGTCCGCCTCACCCCGACGAACCAGGTCTGGCTCCAGGCCGACACCGTGGTCAACGACACGACGATCGGCCTGGGCACCAACACCCGGGCGCTCGGCACCACGGTGTCGGCGTCGAGTTACATCTGGGTCCGCGCCCAAGTCACCGGCACGTTCCCGACCACGATCAAGATGAAGGCCTGGAATGTCGGAAATCCCGAGCCTGTCGGCTGGACGCTGACCGTTCAGGACTCGACCGCGGTGCTCCAGGCGCCGGGCGCCGTCGGACTCCTGAGCTGGCTGTCCCCCGCCTGGAACCAGGGCCCTGCCACGATCCGCTTCGACGACCTCAACGTGACTTCGCCGATCAGCGGTACCGTGCCTGCTGCTCCAGTCGCCGACTTCACGTCGGCCCAGGTTGGCGGTTCGCTCGATGTGAATTTCACCGACACCTCCACGGCCGGAACCCCGACCGACTGGTTCTGGGACTTCGGGGACGGCAGCACCTCAACCGCTGCCAGCCCAACCCATTCGTACGCGGCCGACGGCAGCTACGAGGTCAAGCTGACGACGACGAATGACGGTGGTTTCTCCTCGAAGACGCGGACGGTTGTTGTGAACCCGGTGGCGGCCGGCACCCCGGTCGCCGGCTTCACCGACGTTCAGAACCCCGGCACTCTCGACGTCCAGTTCACCGACACCTCGACGAACTCTCCGACCAGCTGGTCGTGGGACTTTGGCGACGGCAGCCCGGTCGCGACCGGCCAGAACCCGCTCCACACGTACCCCGCGTCTGGATCGTACGGCGTGACGCTCCACGCCACGAATGGGGTCGGCTCGGGCACGACGTCGAAGGGTGTCACCGTCATCCCCTTGCCACTTCCCGGGGCCACCTACATCACCCTGACCCCGAGCAGGATCGTCGACTCGCGGACGGGCCGCGGCCTGCCGACGCGTTTGACCGCCCATGTTCACCAGACGTTCCACGTGACCGGCGTGGCCCCTGCGAACATTCCCTCGAATGCGGTGGCCGTCACCGGTAACCTGACGGTCACCGGCCAGACCGCCGCGGGCTATTTCAGCCTGGGCCCGGTGGCCAACAACAACCCGACCACTTCTACGCTGAACTTCCCGCTCGGGGACAACCGGGCCAACGGGGTGACCGTCCCGCTCGGCGCCGGCGGCATGCTCAGCGTCACCTACGCCGCACGCGCGGGCAACACGGCCCAGGTCATTTTCGACGTGACCGGCTACTTCATGCCCGACACGAGTGGCTCCACGTACTTCACGGTTAAGCCCAACCGACTGGTCGACTCACGGACGCCGCTGGGGCTCCCGACACACCTGGTAGCCAACGCCCCCCAGACGTTCACCGTAGTCAATCGCTCCGGAGATATCACCCTGAACGTCCCATCCGGTGCAGTGGCCGTGACCGGCAACCTGACCGTCACCAAGCAGACTGCCGCGGGCTACTTCAGCCTGGGTCCGGTGCCCGGCGACACGTCGACCTCAACGCTCAACTTCCCGCTCGGTGACACCCGGGCGAACGGGGTGACGGTTCCACTTGGGCTGGGCGGCTCCCTGAGCATTACCTATGTCGCGGTCGCCCACAAGTCGGCCGAGGTCATCTTCGATGTGACCGGCTACTTCGTGCCCGACACGACTGGCGCAACCTACGTCACGGTGAACCCGAGCCGGCTGGTCGACTCGCGGTCCCCCCTGGGGCTCCCGACGCCGCTCGTCGCGAACGCCGGCCAGACCTTCCAGGTCACGGGAGTGGCGCCGGCAAACATCATTTCCAATGCGTCGGCCGTGACCGGCAACCTGACCGTGACCGGCCAGACTGCCGCCGGCTACTTCAGCCTGGGTCCGGTGCCCGGCGACACGTCCACCTCAACGCTCAACTTCCCGCTCGGTGACACCCGGGCGAACGGGGTCACCGTGCCGCTCGGCGGCGGTGGCAAGCTCAGCGTGATCTACGTCGCCATCGCGGGCAAGACAGCCCAGGTCATCTTCGATGTGACCGGCTACTTCGTGCCGGCTCCGTAGGCCCTGGCTGGTGCGACGCCCGGGCCTTGGCGGCCCGGGACTGGGAGGTTCCGTCGCTTAGGCGGAGCCGACCAGCGGAGCGATATCGGCATTGCGGCCGCCGCCCAGCTCACCGCGGACGGCGGCTGCTCCATGTGTCGCGGACCAGGCGCTCACGGCGGCCTCGAGCTGGACTGAACCTGGTCGGACGGACAGCGAGCCGTCGACGCCACGGACAGTCGAACCGAGCTCGGCGATGACGCCGCGATAGGCCGGCTTGGCGTTCGGGCGGCGATGGGCGGGCGCGAACACGTCGAAATAGCCGTCGCTGCACACGATCACGAGGGCTTCGGGCGTCTCAAAGGGGGTACGGGCCACGGTGGGCCATCCGATCTGCCGTGCGCTGCGAGCAACTTGGGTCGCAACCCGGCGCACTCTCGGCTGCCCTCCACGGTGGGGCCCAGCCTCGATTCGGTCAAGTTGGCAGCAGCGGCAATGGCCCGCTACCCTGTGCCGAATGAATGCGGTCGTGATCCGAGACTTTGACCAACACCTTGGCCAGGTGGAGGCCGCGCCGCGTGACGAAGGATTGCTCGAGCTGATCGTCCGTCGGCCGTCCGTCGACCGTCCGTCGACCAGCGCGAAGTGCTCATGGAGGCGACGCTCGATCCAGCGGTCGGCCTCAGTGGTGATAGCTGGCTGGCGCGCGGCAACAGCCGGACTCTCGATGGCTCGGCCGACCCGGATGCCCAGATCACCCTGATCAGCGTCCGAGTCCTGAAGGCGATCGAGCCGGATCCCGCCCGCTGGCCGCTCGCCGGCGACCAGCTCTATGTTGACCTCGACCTGCGCATTGACTCGCTCCCGGCCGGCAGCCGCCTGGCGATTGGCGAGGCCGTTCTCGAGGTTAGCGAACCCCCACACACGGGCTGCGCCAAGTTCAGCGCCAGGTTCGGCAGCGACGCCCT
>JBBRIM010000032.1:0-17492 GCA_038221095.1 Candidatus Limnocylindrales bacterium | reverse complement strand
GTGGCGACGGCCTTGGCGACCGGCTTGGCGACAACCTTGGCGACCGGCTTTGCCACGAGGGCGGCTCCAACCTCTGCGGCAACCTTCGGCTTGCGAGCAGCGCGAGGTTTGGGCGTTGGGGACGGTTCAGGCACGAGCGATGGTTCCTTCACGAGGGGTCAGTGTAGAGGTGATGGGCGCGGATGTAGTCGGCGACGGCCGGCGGGACCATGCCGTCAATCGGCAGGCCGGCCCGGACCCGGTCACGGATGGTTGAGGCCGAGATTGACAGGAGCGGGCCATCGACGAAGTCCACCCGGTCACGCCAGGCCGGGACGTGCCGATCGAGCCAGTCGGCGTCGACCGGGCGGGCGCCCGCCCGGGGCAGGACGGCGAGCCGGGCCAGCTCGAGGATACGGGCCGGTTCATGCCAGGTCGGGAAGCCGGCGAAGGCCTCGGCGGAGAGCACGAATTCAAGCGGTCGAGAGCCCGTGGCCGAGCCACCACCGGCCAGTGCCAGGAGCGTGTCGAGCGTATACGAGGGACCTGGGCGATCGAGCTCGATCGTGCTCAGGCTGAAGGTCGGTTCGCCGGCGATCGCCAGGGCGACCATCGCCCGGCGGTCCTCACCGGAACTGATCGCCAGCCCCGGTTTGTGGGGCGGGCTCCCGGCCGGAATGAACACGACCTCGTCGAGGTCCAGGTCCGCCCGTACGGCAGCCGCAATCGCGAGGTGGCCGCTGTGGATCGGGTCGAAGGTTCCACCGAGCAGTCCGATCGGGGCACCCGCTCGGCTCAATCGGACTCCCACGGCTGACGATCCCACTCCAGCTCAACCCGGCCGATCCGGACCGTGTCACCGGAGGCAATCCCGCGACGGCGCAGCTCGGTCTCGATCCCCAGGCGGGCAAGATCGTGCTGGAAGCGCTCGGCCGACTCCTCGTTCTCGAAGTCGGTCTGAGCGGCGATCCGCTCGATCCGCCGGCCGTGGACGCGGAGGGCACCATCGGCCTCGAGCTCGACACCGAACCCGTCGTCCATCCCCTCGATCGTATGGACCACGACCCCGGCCGGTTCGGGCGGCGTACCGAGCTCGAGCGCCGAGGGCAGCAACTCGGCGAGGACCGCCCGCAGTCCGTCGAGACCATCGCCGCGGGCGGCAGCCACGGCCACGACCGGCATGGCGTCGCGTTCGCGCGCCTCGCGGAAGACCGGCCAGGCTGCTTCGGCGGCCGGCAGGTCCATCTTGTTGAAAGCGACGAGGAGCGGGCGCTCGAGCAACGCCGGGTCGTGGGCAGCCAGTTCGTCGCGGATCACCTGGTAATCCCACTCGGGGTCGCGCGACGAACCGTCCACGACGTGGACCAGGACGCGCGTCCGTTCGACGTGACGCAGGAACGCGTGACCCAGACCGGCCCCAGTGCTCGCTCCCTCGATCAGGCCGGGCACGTCGGCGATCGTCGGCCGGCGACCGTCTTCCATCCCGAAATCGAGGACCCCGAGATTCGGTTCGAGGGTGGTGAAGGGATAGTCGGCGATCTTGGGCGTGGCCGCGGTCAGGGCGGCCAGCAGGGTGGACTTGCCCGCGTTGGGCAGGCCGACCAGGCCAACATCTGCCAGCAGGCGTAGCTCGAGTCGCAACCAGCGCTCTTCGCCGGGCTCGCCCTTCTGGGCGTGCTTCGGAGCGCGGTTGATCGAGGTCGTGAAATGGACATTGCCGAGACCGCCCCGGCCGCCGCGGGCCACCTCGGCGATCTGCTCCACGCTGACCAGGTCGGCCAGCAGCGCACCGGATACCTCGTCGTACACGGCGGTGCCCGGCGGGATCGTCAGGCTCAGGTCCTGGCCGGCCTTGCCATGCCGGCGGGAGCCGGTCCCACGACCACCCGAGCCGGCCTTGAAATGGCGGTGATCGCGATACTCGCGGAGCGTGGTCTGGCCCGGATCGACTCGAAGCGCGATCGAACCGCCGCGTCCGCCATCGCCGCCGTCTGGCCCGCCGCGGGGGACGTGGGCCTCGCGCCGGAACGTGGCCGCGCCGTCGCCGCCGTCACCGGCGTGCACGAGGATTCGGACTCGGTCGAGGAACATGCAGGCGATCGTCGCACACCCGTGGCACCCCTGCCGCGGGGCGTCCGGTGAGTGTGTCTAGAAGTACGGCAGCGGATTGACCCGAACGCCGTCACCCCAGACCATGCCGTGCCAGACCTCGAAGTGGCAGTGCGGGCCAGTGGCACTGCCGGTCATCCCGACCCGGCCGACCTGCTGGCCTCGGCCGACGTGCTGGCCGATGCCGACCAGGACGGCAGACATGTGGTTGTACGTGGTGAACAGGCCACTGCCGTGCGCGATCCAGACCTGGTAGCCGCCCCCGTTGTCCTTCCAGCCGGCCCAGATCACCGTTCCGGCCGCCGCGGCGAGGACACGCGAGCCTTCAGGTGCCGCGATATCGATCGCGAGGTGGCCGTAGTGGTAGTACTGGCTGATGTAGCCGCCGGGGACCGGCCAGGTGAAGGCACCCCCGGAATAGCTGACGGGCGGCCGATAGTGGCTGGCGCCCGAGCCGGCGCCGGAGCTGCCGCCGCTCGACGCCACCCGCCGGGTCGGGGCGACGACGGCGATTGGCTTGCCCAGGACATTGGGGATGATCAGGACCTGGCCGAGAACCAGGGTTCGATCAGCCAGGTTGTTGTAGGTGACGATGTCGTCGGCCGACATGCCCGTCAGGGCGGCGAGGGAGTCGAGCGTGTCACCGGCCTTGACCACGATGACGAGGCCGTCTACCGGCGGGATGGCAAGCTTTTCGCCGATGTGCAGGACGTCCTTGGCGGCGAGGTGGTTCGCCCACCACAGGGTCATCATCGACAGGCCGAACTTCTTGGCGATCCCGGTCAGCGTGTCGCCCGACCTGACGGTGTAGGTGACCAGCTTGGCCGAGGCATCACTGACTGTCGTGTCGACGGCGATTGGCTTGAGCAGGGTTCCGTCGGGGAGGTACTGGCCGAGGTCGATGATTCCACCGTCGACCGTCTGGCCGATCCCGGTAGCCGGACCGGCCTGATCGGGAAGGTAGACCGGGTCGGTAACCGTATCGATCCCGCCGATCGAGATCCGGGGGGCCGCGCCTTCGCGGCTGGTGCTGCCCGTCGCGCCCTTTGCGGTCCCGTAGACCGCGGCACTGCTGACCGATGCGATGAGGACGAGGATCGCGATTGCGATCGGCAGGACGCGCTCGCGGCCACCAACCCGATCCACCAGGCGGTCCAGGCGGGGCGCAACCAGGGCGATCACCCGGTCGGCGACGCGCTCAGTGCGGGAAATTCGATGAGCGCCCGATCGGATCGACGCGCCGGCCGAACGATTCGAGCGGGGCCGCAGACGCTGCAGCGCGCGCTGCACACCGGCCATGTACTTCTGCAATACGGTCTCCGAGGTTGGGGACGGCGCTCAATGGGGATTGGAGCGCTGGGCCGCGGTCGCCGTCCGGGATCGGTCGCGTTCTTGAGCTGGGGGTCTCATGAAGCAACTTCCCGACAACATCTGGTCGGGACTGTCTTGTGTCAGGGGCACCGTACCACGCGTCGCCGGATCGTTGCAATCGGGCCGGCCACGAGGTGAAACGCGGACGCTCCGACCTTGGTCGCCGGCGGGGAGACCCGGATCTAGGCGTTCGCCTCGAGGCCCTTGGTCAACTTGGCCAGGAACTCGACGTTGTTCTCCGTCTTCGAGAGGCGATTGAGCAGCAGTTCGATGCCCTCGTTCGTGCCCACGGCCGACAGCATCCGGCGCATGGTCCAGACCATCTTCAGGGTGCCTTCCTCGAGGAGCAGCTCCTCGCGCCGGGTACCCGAGCGCTGGACGTCGATCGCCGGGAAGATCCGCTTCTCGGCGAGCTTGCGCTCGAGGATCAGCTCGGAGTTGCCGGTGCCCTTGAATTCCTCGTAGATGACGTCGTCCATGCGCGAGCCGGTCTCGACCAGGCAGGTCCCGAGGATCGTCAGCGAGCCGCCCTCCTCGATGTTCCGGGCGGCACCGAAGAAGCGCTTCGGGGGATAGAGGGCAATCGGGTCGATCCCGCCCGATAGCGTCCGGCCGCTGGGCGGCAGGGCCAGGTTGTAGGCCCGGGCAAGGCGGGTGATCGAGTCGAGCAGGATCACCACATCGCGGCCGCTCTCGACCTGGCGCTTGGCGATCTCGAGGGCCATCTCGGCAACGTGGGTGTGGTTCTCGGTCGGCTCATCGAAGGTCGAGCTGATCACCTCGCCCTTGACGCTTCGACGCATGTCGGTGACCTCCTCGGGACGCTCACCGATCAGGGCGACCATCAGGAGGATCTCGGGGTAGTTCGTCGAGATGCCGTTGGCAATGTGCTTGAGGAGCATCGTCTTGCCGGCCTTGGGCGGGCTGACGATCAGGGCGCGCTGGCCCTTGCCGAGCGGATTGACCAGGTTCACCAGCCGCTGGCTGAGGTTCTTGGGGTCCGACTCGAGGTTGATCAGCTCGTCCGGGTGGATCGGGGTCATGTCCCCGAAATGCGGGCGATGGCGAGCGGCCTCGGGGTCCAGTCCGTTGACCGAATCGACCCGCAGCAGCCCGAAGTACTTCTCGGCCTCGCGCGGCGTGCGCACGGCGCCTGACACCCGGTCGCCGATCCGCAGTCCAAAGCGACGGACCTGGCTGGAACTGACGTAAACATCCTCGGGGCTGGGCAGGAGGCCGTGCCGGCGCATGAAGCCAAAGCCTTCGTCGACGACATCGAGAATGCCGGTGGCATAGGCCAAGCCGGCTCGCTCGGTCTGGCGCTGGAGAATCCGATCCATGAGCTCTTCGCGCCGATCGGCCGGGACCGCGTCGATCTCGAGCTCACGGCCGATTGTCAGGAGTTCTTTCTCGCTCATCTCGCGCAGGTCGGCGATGGCGAGGTCGTTGCGGCCGCGGGCCGCTTCGGCCTCCTGCAGCTCGTCGAAATCCGTCACGGGCGGGCGGGGGGCATTGGGGCGGCGGCGGGTGCGCCGATTGCGGGAGCGCGGATCGGGGCCGATTGCAGGCATCAGGGAGGGGTCACCAATCAGGGGGACAACGGGAATTGTTCCGGGGCGCTCGCGCGGAATCGATCTTCCGGCGGCAGCCGTGGTGGGAACGAGTCGAGAATACCCGGGCGACCGCTCGCCGTCAACGGGCAGGCTGGGCTGGGCCGCGAAGCCGTCAGGACTTGGCCCCGGCCGCTGCCTGGGCCTTCGCCCAGTCTTCCTTGAACCGGACGATGCCCGAGTCAGTCAGCGGGTGGTGGATCATCATCTGCAGGATCTTGAATGGCACCGTCGCGACCTGGGCACCGGCCAGGGCGGCCTGGGTGACGTGGAGCGGGTGGCGGATCGAGGCGGCCAGGACCTCGGCATCCAGCTCGTGGATCGCCACGATCTCGACCAGCTCCCGGACGCAGGTCATGCCGTCCTCGTTGATGTCGTCGAGTCGCCCCACGAACGGGCTCAGCAGGCTGGCCCCGGCCTTGGCCGCGAGGAGTCCCTGGTTGGCCGAGAAGATCAGGGTGCAGTTCGTCTTGATGCCCTCGTCGGCGAAGCGGCTGATCGCCTCGAGGCCGTTCTCGCTCATCGCCACCTTGACCACGATGTTCGGGGCGATCTTGGCGAAATGGCGGCCCTGGCCGAGCATCCCTTCGACATCGTCCGCGATCACTTCGGCCGAAACCGGCCCCGAGGTGATCTTGCAGACCTCGGCCAGGATGGCATCGTAGGAGCCGCCGACCTTGGCGTACAGGCTCGGGTTGGTGGTCACCCCGTCGAGTACGCCCCAGCGAGCCGCCTGCCGGATCTCGTCGAGTTCGGCGGTGTCAAGGAAAATCTTCACGGGGCAACACTCCAGGGTTCGTCTTCGGGACCACGCTCGATTCTACGCTGGCGAGTGGTCAGGACAGGATCGCCGCCGATTGGCCGGCCGGGGACGGATCGCCGCTCACCGGGATCGTCTCCTGGGGTCGGGGCGTGAGCCGCGGGGCGAGCACCGGTTCGCGGCCGTCGGCCACCGCCACGACGCTGGCGATGAAGCCGTCGAAGAGCGGGTGAGGCCGGTTGGGACGGCTCTTGAACTCGGGATGGAACTGGCTGGCCACGAACCAGGGATGGTCGCGCAACTCGATGATCTCGACCAGCCGGCCGTCGGGCGACTGGCCCGACAGGACCATGCCCGCCGCCTCGAGGACCTGGCGATAGCGGTTGTTCACCTCGAAGCGGTGGCGATGCCGCTCGTAGATCACCTCGGAACCGTAGACCGCGGCCGCCTTGCTGCCGGGGGTCAGGCGGGCCGGGTAGAGGCCCAGGCGCATCGTCCCACCCTTGTCCTCCATCTCGCGCTGGTCGGGCATGAAGTCAATGACCGGGTTGGCGGTGAACATCTCGAACTCGGTCGAATTCGCGTCGCGGGTATTCAGGATGTGCCGGGCAAACTCGATCACGGCGCACTGCAGGCCGAGGCACAGGCCGAGGTACGGCACCCGCTGCTCCCGGGCGAAGTGGGCGGCCAGGACCTTGCCCTCGATCCCGCGGTGACCGAACCCGCCGGGGACGAGCACACCGGCTACGCCGGCCAGCCGGTCGTTCACGTTGGCAGTCGTCAGCTCCTCGGAATTCACCCAGCGGATCCGGGCGTCCACCCCGTTTGCCCAGGCTGCGTGGCGCAGTGCCTCGCTCACGCTCATGTAGGCGTCGGGCAGTTCGATGTACTTGCCGACGAGGGCGATCTCAACGCTCGGCTTGGGCCGCTTGATCAGCTCGACCAGGGCAGCCCAGGCAGCCAGGTCCGGGACGGCGGCCGTCTCGCCCAGGCCCAGCTCACGAACGACCAGTTCACCCAGGCCCGCCGCCTCGAACTGGAGGGGCACCTCGTAGATCGTGCTGGCGGTGACGGCCGGGATGACCGCCTCGCTGGCGACGTCGGTGAACAGGGAGATCTTCTCGCGGATCTCGTCGCTGACCGGATGATCCGAGCGCAGGACGATCACGTCGGGCTGGATCCCGATCCCGCGCAGCTCCTTGACGCTGTGCTGGGTGGGCTTGGTCTTGAGTTCGCCGGTCGCGGCAAGGACGGGCAGGAGGGTGACATGGACGTAGAGCACGTTGTGCCGGCCGACGTCCTTGCGCATCTGTCGGATCGCCTCGAGGAAGGGCAGGCTCTCGATGTCGCCGACCGTGCCGCCGACCTCGACGATGACCACGTCCCGGTCGCCGTCCTTCGCCAGCCGGCCGATCCGCTCCTTGATCTCGTTGGTGATGTGGGGGATCACCTGGACCGTGCCACCGAGGTAGTCGCCCCGGCGTTCCTTGGCAATGACTGCCTGGTAGATCCGGCCGGTCGTGACGTTCGAGAGCTGCGACAGGTTCTCGTCGATGAACCGCTCGTAGTGGCCGAGGTCGAGGTCGGTCTCGGCCCCGTCGTCGGTCACGAAGACCTCGCCGTGCTGGTACGGCGACATCGTCCCGGGATCCACGTTGATGTACGGATCCAGCTTGAGAATCGAGACGGACAGACCGCGGGCGCGGAGGATTCGGCCGATGCTCGCGGCGGTGATGCCCTTGCCGAGCGAGGAGGCGACACCTCCGGTCACAAAGACATACTTCGCCATGGGCTGGGTCCTCCGGGGGTTTTTCCAATGCTACAAGAAGACGTCCCCGGAGGCAATCCGGAACCCCGAATCAGGACCCTCAATCGGGGCCCGGCGGCCGCTCTCCGTCGGGTGGGTCCTCGACCCCCTCGCCCCAGACTTCCGGCCCGCAGAAGAGGGGCTGGGCGACCGGGGCCGGAAAGGCCCCGGCTGGATCGCGCCGCCAGGCAGCGAGGTGCTGGTCGAGCCAGGCGTGGATGTCGGCGAACTCGGTCCACGACTCGAACGGCCAGCCGTTCTGCAGGCAGATCGGGACGAGCGAACGCTTGGCAAAGATGACGTCGGCGTAGCCGGCAGCATAGCGATCGCTCTCGCCGTCGCCGATGAAGACCACCATCCGACCGGCCGCCTGGTGGCCGAGAACTCGCTGGCGCTTGCACGTGCCACACACCCGGCAGGAGGGGTGGCCGTTCGGCCAGCTGATGCTCGCCCGGCGTCCCTCGAACGTGGTTCGGGCGGTGATGACCGGCAGTTCGGGCAGGCCGAGTCTCGCGAGGGCCGGCTCGATGAAGAAGCCCAGGCCGTCGCTGACGACCTCGATCGGGATGCCGGCGGCCATCGCCCGCCGGGCGAACGGGACGAAGCCCGGGTCGTGGGGCTGGGCCGCGGCGGTCGCCAGCAGCTCCGCCTCGGTCGCCCTGATCAGGGGCATCTCCCATTCCATCAACCGCCGCGAGCCCATCCGGCCGGCGTCGTAGGCCGCCACGATCCGGCCCCAATCGTCGTGCGAAACGTGCTCGATCATGACCGAGTCGGAGACGTCCGTGAGAGCGATCGTGCCGTCGTAATCGACCAGGATGGCGATGGGTGGCTGGCCCGGTTCGAGTGGCGCAATCGGCGGCGCGACTCCTGCCCGGCGGACCGTCCCGGACATGACGACGCCCGGCGCGTTGGCCGCGTCGGGCGTCACTGGCGTGCGGTGGCGACGGCCGGTCCGGGTTCGGCGGCTGGCCGCGTTCCGGACCCGGCGGGTCGGCAGTTGGTCAGGCGCCTTCCTGGTCGAGGACGAGCGACTCCTCGTCCGACTCCTCGGTCACCTTCAGCCAGACGAACAGGCCGGCGAGGACGATCAGCGGGATGACGATCAATGCGCCGAGGGTAACTCCGAGCGCCACGGCAACCGTCTTGAGAGCCTTCATGAGCGGTACCTCCCGTTATTTCTTCTTGTCGCCCGGGCCGGTCTTGGCCGGAGCCCGGGTGTCGCGGAGCGCCGGACCACCGGCGATCATCGACTCGACGTCCTCCTTGGTGAACTCGGACAGGACATGCTTGCTGCCCGTCTGTGATGACATCAACAAGCGCACCACGAACGCGCCGTCCTGCTCGAAGAAGAACGTGTCCCGCGGCTTCTGCTCGTCCATGTAGCGGCCGAGCACGCGGAATGCCTTCTCATAGTAGCCCGCTTTGGACCAATCCTCCTTGGACTGCTGGTTGCGCCGGGCGACCGCCTCCTCCATGAACCGGGCGATGTCATCGTCCAGGAAGGTCAGGGTCTCCTTTACCTGGCTGCCCATGGATTCGCCCCAGCCGCCGGCCGCCTTGGTGGTGACGAGGCCCTGCACGATGAATCCATCGGGCGCTTCGGCCAGCAGGACTTCGCGCATCCCGCGCTGATCGAGGAAGGCTCCGATCGAGCGGAAGACCTCCTCGAAATCCTGGCGAGGCGACCCCTCGTAGATCCGCATTCGGCCTCCCTGTCCGGCTCAGGATCCGGTCGTTTGATCGATCAGACCGCGATCCTTTGCTCGTCGCTCGCCCACCTGGAAGAGGATCGCTGAAGCGAGTGTAACGACGGCTCCCGTGGCCAGCAAGATGAGCACGATCTGGAGCCCGTTCGGATTGACCTCGCCCGACAGCCGCAGCCAGAGCGAACCGGCCCCCCCGATCGAGCTTGGCCCGCCCGGGAAGAGCGCCTGGCGAATGCCGGCAATCCACCAGGTCAGGGGGCTGATCAGGCCGAGGTACTGGAGCGGATCGGGCAGGACCGACAGCGGGAACACCGCCCCCACCACCATGAACAGGGCTCCGACCACGACCTCCGGGTAGTCCCACGACTCCTGCCGGGTCTGGAGGCAGATCGCGGCCATCAGCAGGCCCAGCCCGCAGATCGTCACGACGCCCAGCACCAGGACGATGAGCAGGAGCGGCCAGTCGACCGTGCCCGGGTTGAACGGCACGCCCAGGGCGAGGACGCCCACGGCCAGGGTGATTCCGGCGCCCATCGCCCCAACCGCGAGGCGGGCGACGCCGCGGCCGAGCAGGACCACGATGAACGGGCTCGGGCTGACGTAGATGTACTTGAGCATGCGATAGCGCTCGCGGTCGTCCAGGACGGCCCAGGCCAGGCCGGCCACGCCGCTCACCACGAACGACCACAGGGCGCTGCCAACGATCACGAACGGGCGGAGTGCCTGGCCGGCCGGGCCGGCGATGACCTGGAGCATGAACACGAGAATCAGGGCCGAGGCGAGCGGCTTGGCCACCGAGTAGATGAAGAACAGGACCGGGTCGGTCCAGTTGGCTTCCATCTTCCAGCCCAGGGCCGCAGCGGTCCGGAAGCTCCGGAGCAGGTCGATCGTCCCACGCCCGCGGACACTCGCTGGGTCAAAACGATCTTCGGCTCGGCCGACGGCCCCGCTCATCGCCAGCGCACCGTCAGGCGTCCCTCGCGCCGGGCTCGCTCTTCCATCGCCTGGAGCAGGACCCGGGCGAGCCCGACGAACACAACCGTCATCACGACCAGGATCAGGGCCTCGATCCAGGGTTCCGGCGTACCGGTCGGACCCGTCGAGGCAAAGGCCAGCTGGCGCATCGCATCAAGGCCGACGGCCAGTGGGATCAGGGCGACGGCCAGGGCACCGATCAGGCCCAGGCGCCCAACCGGGAAGTTCAGGCCCGACACGAAGTAGACCGGCTCGATCATCAGCTGGGTCAGGTGAAACGCTTCCCTGCCCCACATCACGAACAGGCTCGCCAGCATCATCCCGAAGCCGTACAGGGCGGCCAGGGTGAGGAAGAAGACGGCCAGCAGCAGACCCCACTGGCTGACGCTGAAGGTAACCCCGTAGACGAGCGTCGCGATCAGCAGGACGGCCGTTGCCCGGGTGGAGCTCATGACCAGGCCGCCGACGGCCATCCCGACCAGGACGCTCATCAGGTTCATCGGGGCGGCGAAATAGAGCTCGAGGTTGCCCTGGTCCTTCTCCCAATAGAGCTGGGCGGCCATCATCCAGACGACGTTGAGCCAGAACGCGGTCATCGCGCCGCCCAGGACCACGAACCCGATGAAGGCCGGCGGCGCATCGAGGGCGCGGTAGACGAACACGAACGACGAGGTCGTCAGGAAGGGCAGGAACATCTCGAACAGGAGCCACGACGGCTCGCGGGTGAGGCCGCGCACCCGGGGATAGGCCCGACCGAGGATGGAGTGGAGGTTATTCGAGACCACCTGGCGCGGCGTCCAGCCCGCCGCCTCGCGCGGACCGGCCGTCCGCCGGCCGACGAAGGCGGGCAGGACAGGCGGAGCGTCCGCCGAGCCGGAGTGGGCAACATCCGGCGCCGCCATCAGCGCCGCTCCTCCGGGTTGGGCTGGGCGGCGTCGTGCGGTTCTGTTGGGGCAACACCGGGCTCACCGGCCGGCCGGCTGGTGGGCTGGTGGGCTTCCCCGGTCTCGTCGGCATCGTCGAAGCCGCGACCCACCAGCTCCACGAAGACGTCCTCGAGGCTCGGCTCGGACTTGGCCAGGGCGACGATGTGGGCATCCAGGCCGTCGAGGGCCGCGACGATTCCGGCCAGGGCCGAGTCCTCGCGCAGGACCAGGTTGACCACGACGGTCTGGCGCGCCGGACCATTGGGGTCGGCCGCGGTCGTGGCGGCCACGGCCGAGAGGACACCGGGCAGGCGGGCCAGGCCGGCCGGTCCCCCGGTCAGGTGATCGAGCTCGAGCCGGAAGATGGACTCGCGCTGGACCTGCCGCTTCAGCTCGGCCGGCGTACCGATCGCGAGGATCCGGCCGCGATCGACGATGGCGATCCGCTCGCACAGCTCGTCGGCCTCGGCCATGTAATGGGTGGTCAGCAGGATCGTCCGGCCGGGGACAGCCGCTCGCCAGCCGACCATCAACTCGCGCACCGAGCGGGCGGCCGAGACGTCCAGGCCCAGGGTGGGCTCGTCCAGGAAGAAGACCCATGGGTCGTTGAGGAGCCCGCGGGCAACGTTCATCTTCTGGCGCTGGCCCGTGGACAGCGTGCTCACCCGCTGGTGGCGTTGCTCGCCCAGGCCAACGGCGTCGATCAGCTCATCCACCCGGCGCCAGCCCTCCCGGACGCCCAGGCCGTAGAACTGGCTGAACATCCAGAGCTGCTCGCGCGCCTCGAGGATGCCGTAACCCGACTGCTCGCCGCCGGCAACCATGTTCATGATCCGGCGGATCTGCTTCGTCTCCCGGGCGACATCGAAGCCGAAGATCCGGGCCGTCCCTGACGAGGGCAGCAGGAGTGTGGTCAGGATCTTGATCAGGGTCGTCTTGCCCGCGCCATTCGGTCCGAGCAGGCCGAAGAACTCGCCCGGGGCAACCTCCAGGTCGATCCCGGCGAGGGCCGTCACATCATTCGGCTTGGCTTTGTAGACGCGGGTGACGCCGCGCACGTCGATCGCGGGCGCCTGAATCGAGCCGGACACGGCACGGCCTCTGACGGGTTCGGGGAGGCCGGAGTCTACCATTCCGCCGAGCGCCGGAACAGGGGTCGGGCCGGGCTGGCATCGCCGCCGCCTTCCCGGCAGGTATGTGCACTCAGAACCGCAAACAGCCGGCTGGGCACGGATTCCGCCCTCGACGAACCGATCGGACTCCATCGCCGGCGGCTCGAGGCCAGATTCTGCCCCACGCGGCCCGGAGTGAGGCCGAATCAGGCCCGAAACCGGGCCCAAGGCCCTCTCGAGGCCCGCGCTCGGGCCGAAATGGCTGGCGCGGCCCGGTTTTGAGGTACTGAGTACACATCCTGACCCTGCAGGCCCCGGGCCGGGCTGTTGTCGGCGTCCGGGCAGCCGGCGGCCGAGGGGTCAGGCCGGCGACGAGGCGAGTGCCACGGCGAGCAGGCCGGCCACCCGGGCGTCGTTTTCGATCAGGGCGGTGTTGGCGCGGATCGAGGCGCCCTCGGTCAGTTCGGCGATCCGGGCGAGCAGCCATGGGGTGGTCGCGGGACCGTGGATCCGGGCGACGTCAGCATCGGCCAGGGCACGCTCGATGGCCGCGCGCGCCTCGGCCTGGGGCAGGGCCACCTCGGCCGGGACCGGGGTACACAGAAGGATGCCCGAGCCGAGCCCCAGGCCAAGGTGGGTTGCCACGAGGTGGGCCGCCTGCACGATGCCCGGAACGACATGCGGCGCGCGGATCCCGCTCGACGTGCTGTAGAAGCCGGGCACCTCGTCCTGGCCGATTGCCACGACCGGAACGCCGCGTGTCTCGAGGTACTCCAGCGTCTGGGGCAGATCGAGGATCGCCTTCGGGCCGGCGCACACAACGGCAACCGGCGTCCGAGCGAGCTCTTCGAGGTCGGACGAGACGTCGAGCGTGGCGCTGGCGCCAAACGCACCCCGGTGGACGCCGCCGATCCCGCCGGTCGCGAACACCCGAATGCCGGCCGCATCAGCCGCGATCATCGTGGCCGAGACCGTGGTTGCAGCCCAACCGCCGCCGGCAAGCGCCGCGCCAAGGCTGGGTCGAGCCGCTTTCAGGACACTGCCTGCCGGAGCGGTTGCCAGCGCCTCGAGAGTCGCATCGTCGAGCCCCACCAGGATCCGACCGGCGTGAATCGCCACGGTGGCTGGGGTCGCCCCTGAGGCCCGCACGGCCGCCTCGGAGGCGCGGGCAACGGCCACGTTGTGGGGATAGGGCAGGCCGTGGCTGATCAGGGTGGATTCAAGCGCGACGACCGGCCGGCCGCCGGCCAGGGCGGCCGCAACCGGCGGGCTGACGAGCAGACGCGCTCGAACGTCGGCGAAGAACGGCTGTTCCACGTGGTGGAGCGTACGGCACCGGCGGCCTTCGTTCGTTACGCTTCGGCGATGGCCACGACAAGAGGCGCTTCCGGGCGGACCGAGGACCTGCCTCGTCCGGCCGGGCTGCCGTTGATGACACCCGCGATCATCCGGCGGCAGGTGGTCCTGGAGGAGCTCGACGTCTCACGCGACGGCCGTTTCGCCGTCGTTGTCCGGCGGGCCGTGGATCGGGCCGACCGCTACGTCTCGCATCTCTGGCTGGTGCCGCTGGCCGCGGGCGGCGGCCAACCCCGGGCGCTGACCGCCGGCGCCGTCCGCGACAGCCGCCCGCGGATCAGCTCTGACGGTCGCCGGGTCGCGTTCCGGCGCAAGCGGCGCGACGTGCAGGGCGCGGTCCGGACCCTCGAGATCCTCGATCTCGGCGGGCCGGCTCCCGGGCCGGGCGAGTCGTGGACCGTCGCCAGCCCGGAACACGGCGTGGGAGCCCTGGCCTGGTCGCCAACGGGAGATCAGATCGCCTTCACGACCGAGGTCGATCCTGTCCGCTTCCTGATCGCTGAGAATCCCACTCGGCTGGTCCGCGCGGCCAGGGATCGAGAACCACTCGGACGGCGGATCACGCGGACCGACTGGCGCTGGGACGACGAAGGCCACCTCGATCGATGGGATCACCTGTTCGTCGTCCGGGCCCGCCGCGGTGCGCGCGCCCAGCAGGTCACCCGGGGCGACTGGGGCGTCCTCCAGCCCAGCTGGGACCCGGCCGGAGACTCGCTCGTTTTCGCCGCCGATCGAAGCGCAACGGCCGACACTCGACCCCACACGACGATCTGGCGGGTTCAGGCGACGGGCAGCGGCGAGCGCGAGCAGGTCGAGATCCTGGCCCTCGGCGGCAACGCCAATCACCCGGCCATCTCCCCCGACGGGCGCTGGCTGGCCGTGGTCGGTGTCGTCGGACCGGATGAGCTAGACGATGTCAGCCCGGGGATCGTGATCGCCCCGGCCGACGGCTCGGGGACGGGCGTCGCCCTGGCTCCGGAGCTCGATCGGCCGATCGGGCCGTGGTTCGACACGGACCTCACGGGCTGGCAGGTTACCTCGCGCGGCGGGCCGTTCTGGGCCGGCGATGACGGATTGATCGCCCTCGTATCCGACCGCGGCCGGTGCGTCCCCTGGCGATTCCCCCTCGACCCGGCGACGGGGCGCCCGCCGGCTGGAGCGCCCCGGCCACAGCCGCTGGCCGACGGCAACGCCGCCTGCGACCACCTGGCGGTCTCCTCGGACGGCAGTCGGGTCGCGCTCGTGGGGACCCTCGACGGCCGGGCGCCCGAGCTGATGACCGCCGAGGGTGGCCACCTCCGGACGCGGACCCGGATCGGATCGGCCTGGCAGCGGGCGGTTCGCCAGCCCGAGATGCGCTCGGTGATGGCCCCCGGGCCGGGTGGCGAGATCGAGGCCTGGATCGCCTCGCCGCCAGATGCCGGGGACGGTCCCCTGCCGACGGTGATCGACATCCACGGCGGCCCGCTTGGTGCCTGGTCGCCGGCACCCAGCCTCGAGGTGGCCCTGCTGGTCGCCCGTGGCTACCGGGTGCTGCTGCCCAACATTCGCGGCTCGGCGACCTACGGCCGAGCCTGGATCCGACCCCAGCTGGGCGATTGGGGTGGGGTCGATGCCGACGACGTCCACGCCGTGCTCGACCACGCGATCGGCCTCGGGCTGGTCGATCCGGCCCGGGTGGGGGTCCTCGGCCTGAGCTACGGCGGTTTCATGGTCAACTGGCTGATCGGCACGAGCAACCGGTTCCGGGCAGCGGTGAGCGAGAACGGGGTGGCCAACCAGGTCAGTGCCTGGGCCAACTCCGACAGCGGCCCGGACTACTGCCGGACGTCACTGCTGGGCGACCCGCTCAGCGAGGCCGGCATGCTCAAGCTCTGGAAGCAGTCCCCGCTGGCCCATGTCGCCGACGTTCACACGCCACTCCTGATCCTCCAGGGCGAGGCCGATGAACGCTGCCCGAAGGCCGACAGCGAGCAGTTCTTCATCGCCCTCCGAACGCTTGGGCGAACGGCGGAATACGTGCTCTACCCGGAGGAATATCACGTCTACCAGGCGGCCGGCCGGGTCGATCGCCGGATCGACCGGATGACCCGGATGCTCGACTGGTTCGACCGCCACATGGCCCGCTGACGGTCAGCCCAGGTCGAGCTCCGGCCGGGGTCCGCTCAACTGCCGGGCGGCACTCCGATGGCCGGCCAGCACGGCCCGGTGCAAGCCCGCCGCCGTCGACCGGCCGGGCCGACGGCCCTCGATGAAGGCGATGAGGAAGCCGGCATCGAAGGCATCGCCGGCCCCGGTGGTATCGGTCGGGGCGAGCGGCCGGGTGGCAACGTCAAAGGTGCTCGAGGCGCCCGATTCGTCGAGCAGGTGGACCGACGCGCCACTCGCGCCGCGCTTGATGATGACCACCGGAGCGAGCCCCAGCGACCGAGCCCCGATTACCGCCCGGTTGGGCGAGTCGAACAACGCACCGAGTTCGGTGGCGGTCGCCAGGAGCACATCGGGCGCCACCGACCTGACCAGCGCGACCACCGCCGGCCGACCGGCGGTCAGGAGGGGCCCGACCGAGGCAAGGTCCAGGCTGACGAGGGCACCCGCGGCGCGGGCCAGCCGGATCGCCTCCAACCTGGCCGATCCGAGCGGCTCGCCGAGGAGCGAGTAGAGCGGCAGGTGGAGCAGGTCCGCCGCCACGAACCAGGCAGCCCGCAGGTCGCTCGGAGCGAGCAGATCGGCCGCCCCGCGATCGGCGACGAACGAGCGCTCGCCGTCGGCCGAAACGAGGACCCCGATCCGGCCGGTTGGGCGGCCGGCGATCCGGGCGGCCCGGACGACCACTCCGTCGGATCGAACTGCCTCGACAAGGGCCCTCCCCGGACCGTCGCGGCCGACCGCACAGACCAGCTGGGTCCGGGCCCCGAGCCTTCCGAACCAGCGCGCGGCGTTCGCGGCCGAGCCACCCTGGCGCAGGCGCACCTCGCCCGGAACGTCCGTGCCGCTGAGCAGGGCCCGGTTTGGGCTGACGACGACGTCAAGGGTGAGATCGCCGACGACGACAACCCGGACGCCGGCCCGGCGCGGGAGGATTGGCCGGCCGGCGAGACGGCGTGGAACCTGCAGACGGGTGGGCATGCCCCCGAGGATAGCGACGCGCGTCGCACTACAATGACCCGAGGCAGTTTCGCGCCTCCCCCAGTCAGGCACGGCGAGCCCACGGACCAGAGATCCCATGACCCCTGCCCCGGAGGACTTCGACCTCCTCGCCATCGATACCATCCGGACCCTCTCGATCGACGCCGTCCAGAAGGCAAACTCGGGCCACCCCGGGGCGCCGATGGGCATGGCCCCGATGGCGTACACGCTGTGGACCCGCTTTCTGCGCCACGCGCCCACCACGCCCGACTGGCCCAACCGCGACCGTTTCGTGCTGTCGGCCGGACATGCCTCGATGCTGCTCTACTCGCTCCTTCACCTGACCGGCTACGACGTCTCGCTGGCCGACATCGAGTCGTTCCGGCAGTGGGGTTCGCGCACGCCGGGCCACCCGGAATACCGCCTGACTCCGGGCGTTGAGGCCACCACCGGGCCGCTCGGGCAGGGTGTCGCGAATGCCGTCGGGATGGCGATCGCCGAGCGCCGCCTGGCCCACGAGTTCAACCGGCCGGACTACGACCTCATCGACCACTGGACCTACGCGATCTGCTCGGACGGCGACATGCAGGAGGGGATCGCCGCGGAGGCCGCCTCGCTGGCCGGCCACCTCCGCCTGCGCAAGCTGGTG
>JBBRIM010000031.1:0-17677 GCA_038221095.1 Candidatus Limnocylindrales bacterium | reverse complement strand
TGTTCATGTAGTACGGCAATCGGCCGGAGCAGCCGATCCCACTGATGAACACGATGTTCTCCTTGGGGAAGCCGAAGTCGGGCATCACCTTCTGGGTCTGGGCGAGGATCGATTAATCGCCGCAACCGGGGCACCAGCGGACCTCCTGGTCGGACACGAAGTCCTTGCGGGTCAGCTGGAGCAGGACGGCCGCATTCTCCGGGCTGAGCGGCGGACTCTCCGGGGCGGGCACCTTGTCGGCTGGTTCGGTCACGGTCCTGATCCTCAGTCTTCGGCCAGGAGGCGCTCGGCCTCGGCCACGATCTCGGCAATCCGGAATGGCTTCCCGCGGACCCGGTCGTAGCCGACCGCGTCGACGAGGTAGCGGGCCCGGATGAGCAGCAGCAGCTGGCCCAGGTTGAGCTCCGGGATGAGTACCCGACGATAAGCCGCGAGGACCGCGCCGGTGTTCTTGGGGAATGGGTTGAGGTGGCGCAGGTGGGCGTGGGCCACCGACTTGCCCTCGGTCTGCAGCCGCTCGACGGCGCTCCGGATGGAACCGTAGGTGGAGCCCCAGCCCAGGATCAACAGGTCGCCCCGGTCGGGCCCGAACACCTCGAGATCCGGGATGTCGTTGGCGATCCCTGCGATCTTGGCCGCCCGAAGCGTCTGCATCCGGTGATGGTTGTCGGGGTCGTAGCTCACGTTGCCGGTCACATCGGCTTTCTCGAGGCCGCCAATCCGGTGCTCGAGGCCGGCCGTGCCCGGGACGGCCCACGGCCGGGCCAGGGTGATCGGGTCGCGATCGTAGGGGTGGAAGCCGGCCTGCTCGGTCCAGTTGGCGACCGAGATGTCGGGCAGCGAGTCGACGTCGGGCAGGCGCCAGGGCTCCGCACCGGTGGCCAGGAATGCATCAGACAGGTACACCACCGGGGTCATGTACTTGAGCGCGAGGCGGACCGCCTCGAAGGCGAGGTCGAAGCATTCGGCCGGGGTGGCCGGAGCCACGACCGCGATGGGCGAGTCGCCGTTGCGCCCGTAGAGGACCTGGAGCAGGTCGGCCTGCTCGGTCTTGGTGGGCATGCCGGTTGATGGTCCGGCCCGCTGGACATCGATGATCACGAGGGGCAGCTCGACCATCACGGCCAGGTTCATCGCCTCGGACTTGAGGGCGATCCCAGGCCCCGACGTGCCGGTCATCCCCAGTGCTCCGCCATAGCTCGCCCCGATGGCACTGCCGATCGCAGCGATCTCGTCCTCGGCCTGGAACGTCTTGACCCGGTAGTTCTTGAACGTCGATAGCTGGTGCAGGATGTCGCTGGCCGGGGTGATCGGGTAGGAACCGTAGAAGAGTTCGCGGCCCGCCTTCTGGGTCGCCACGACCAGGCCCAGCGCGGCGGCCTCGTTACCGGTGATGTTCCGATAGGTGCCGGGGGGCAGGTGGGCGGCCGGCACCCGGTACGTGGTGTGGAACATCTCGGTCGTTTCGCCGAAGGCGTAACCCGCCTTGAGCGCCCGCTTGTTGGCCTCGGCGCTGACCGGACGCTTGCCGAACTTCTCGTCGATCCAGCTGAGCGTCGGATCCATCGACCGTTCGTACAGCCAGAACATCAGGCCGAGGGCGAAGAAGTTCTTGGTCAGGTCAACCTGTTTGCTGGTCAGCCCCAGGCCATCGAGGGCCCGCGCGTTGAGTGCCCCGATCGGGATCGAGAAGAGGTTCCACGACGACAGGGAGCCATCGAGCAGCGGGTTTGCCGTGTAACCGACCTTGCCCAGGTTGGCCGCCGTGAAGGCGTCCTCGTTGACGATCAGGGCACCGCCGGGGGGCAGGTCGCCGAGATTCGCCTTGAGGGCGGCCGGGTTCATGGCCACGAGCACGTCGGGTTGGTCGCCGGGGGTGTGAATCTCGCTGCTCGAGAAGCTCAGCTGGAAGCCCGATACGCCGGGCAGGCTGCCGGCCGGCGCCCGGATCTCGGCCGGGAAGTCGGGCAGCGTGCTGATGTCGTTGCCGAAGACGGCCGCCGTCCGGGTGAACTGGGTGCCGGTCAACTGCATCCCGTCGCCCGAGTCACCGGCGAAACGGATCGTGACCCGGTCCAGCTCCTGGACATCAACGTGACGCTCGGTGGTGGTCACGCTCCCTCGGACTCCGTCATCCGCTGGTGGGGTCGGGGCGGCAGGTTGAGGAGTTCCTTTGGAAACGCCTCGGCCAGGTACTTCAGGATGTCCACCTGGCGGACGATGCCGACAACCCGGCGATCCTCGTCGACGATCGGCACATTGCGGTAGACCCCGCTCGCCATCAGCTGGATGGCATCGCGCACGGTCTCATCGATCCGGAACGTTCGGGGTTCCCCGTTCATCATCGATTCAACCGGCCGTCGCAGGTCAACCGGTTCGCCAACCAGCCGGCCGAAGATGTCCCGCTCCGTCAGGACGCCGGCCAGCCGGCCCTGGCCGTCGGTGACGAGGACAGAGTCGCCCACGCCCGAGCGCTGGATCACCCGCAGGCAGTCGGCCAGGGAGGTCCCCGGCGGCACGGTCAGCGGTCCGCGCCGCTGCACGACCCGGAGGGTTTCCCGCGCCAGCGCTGGGACGCGCTCCGCAACGGCGCGTTCGGTTGAGTCGGTCACGGACCCAGTGTAATGCCAACACCGTCGGCCGCTCGCGCCGGAGACCGGGCTGCGCTGGTAGGCTCGGTCGATGGACCGCCGCCTGCCTGGAATCATCCTCGTGATCGTTTCGGCGGCGGCGTTCGGTTCCGGCGCCCTGTTTGCCAAGCCGGTCTACGCCCAGGGCGTGGGCTGGCTCACCCTCCTCGCCTGGCGCTTCGGCCTGGCCTCCGCGCTGGCCTGGGTATGGCTCGTACTGGCGCCGCAACGGCGGGCCGGACTGCGCCGGATCGATCGGCGCCGGTTGGCCGTCACGATCGTGCTGGGGATCGTCTATCTCGGCAACAGCGCAACCTACTACGCGGCGATCGAAACGGTATCGGCGTCGCTGGCTGCCCTGATCGTGTATGTCTACCCGGCGATCGTGGCGGTCCTCAGCCTCAAGGTCGGCCGGCCGCTCGAGGGCCGGCGAGCCTGGCTGGCCCTCGCGCTGGCCCTGTTCGGCATTGTCCTGGCGATCGGGGGCATCCCCTCTGGGTCGAGCCCGCCACTCGCGGGGCTCCTCCAGGCCGTCGCTTCTCCGGTGATCTACTCGATCTGGATCGTCAGCCAGGCTCGCCTGTCCGGCGAACGCACCGACCGGGTCGGCGGTGCCTCGAACGAGGGCGCCGACGCGGCCACCGCCACTGCCCTGATGATGACCTCGACCGCGGTCGGCTTCTGGTTGATCGCTCTCGTGATTGGAGCCCCGGTTGCACCGGACCGGATCCCGGCCGCGGCCTGGCCGGGGATCACCGGCGTGGCCGTGATCAGCACATTCGTCGCGATCCAGACCTTCTACGCGGGCACCCGCCGGATCGGCGCTGCCCAGGCGTCGCTGATCAGCACCTTCGAGCCGGTCTGGACGATCAGCCTGGCCGCCCTCTTCCTCGGTGAGCGCCTCGGACCAATCCAGCTTGCCGGCGGCGTGCTCGTGATCGGCGGCGTGATCCTGGCCCAGTTCCGGCAGGGCGGCCCGGCCGAGGAGCCGGTCGGCCTGGCCGCCGTCCGCCTGGCCGACGAGTAGAGCGTCAGTCCGGGAATGCCTCGGGGCCTCGCTCGACCAGGTCGCGCGCCTCATCTGAGCCCGCGGCCGGCGGCAGCCATGAGTAGGGATAGCGGTCATCGTCGAGCTCGGCTGCCTGGCGGGTGATCCGGAGGGGCCGGAACGTATCGACCATGACCGCCAGCTCTTCCGTTCGCTCCTTGCCGATCGAGGCCTCGACCGTGCCTGGATGAGGTCCGTGGGGAATCCCCGCCGGGTGGACCGTGAACGACGCGATGTCCACCCCGCGCCGGCTCATGAAGTTGCCGGCAACGTAGTAGATGACCTCGTCCGAGTTGATGTTCGAGTGGTTGTACGGGGCAGGGATCGCCAGTGGGTGGTAGTCGAACTTGCGGGGCACGAACGAACAGACCACGAAGTTGTGGGCCTGGAAGGTCTGGTGGACCGGGGGTGGCTGGTGGACCCGGCCGGTGATCGGTTCGAAGTCGGCGATGTTGAAGGCGTACGGCCAGAGGTAGCCGTCCCAGCCGATGAGGTCGAACGGGTGAGCCCCGTAGAAATAGGCAGTCAGCCGGCCGCGGGCCTTCACGTCCACCCGGAACTCGCCGGTGGCCAGGTTGGGCGGCCGGAACGCCGGGATCCGGATGTCACGCTGTGAATACGGGCTGTGCTCCAGCAGCTGGCCATAGTCGTTGCGGTAACGCTTGGGCGGCTCGAGCTCGCTGGGGCATTCCAACCAGAGCATCCGCTGGTCCGAACCCGGGTCGGGCACGAGTCGCCAGGTCGTTCCGATCGGGAGGACGAGGTAGTCGCCCGGCCCGTAGCGCAGGTCGCCGAAGACCGTTTCGAGGACGCCTTCGCCGGTGTGCACGAAGAGCATCTCGTCACCTTCCCCGTTGCGGTAGAAGGTCTCGGCCGCCATCGCCTCGGCCGGCAGGCATACACCCATCGTCAGGTCGGAGTTGAAGAACAGCGGAATCCGGCCAGACAGAGCGTCGCCCTGGGCCGTCATTGGCCCGGACTTGATCAGCCGGTGGCGATGCAGGCCGTCGTCGGCCTCCTCGAGTGCGATCACCCGGCCTGGCTCGATCCGGTGGGTCATCGTCGGTGCCACGGCGTGGTACATCAGCGAGCTTCGTCCGGCAAAGCCCTCCACCCCGAAGAGCTCCTCCGCATACAGGCCGCCGTCCGGGGCCCGGTGCTGGGTGTGGCGCTTGTGCGGGACGCTACCTGCCGAGACGTAGAACATCTGATTTGCTCCTCCTGGCGCCAGTCTGGCGCCGGTCTCATTCAGCCAGGTCGGGTCGGCCGGGCCACGACCGGGCTGGCCAGGATGCCCAGGCGCTCGATTCGCAGGACGACCTGATCGCCCGGTTCGAGGTATCGACCGAGGGTGGCCGGGCCAATCTCGAGCAGGCAGCCACCGCCTACGGTGCCGCTGCCGACCAGGTCACCCGGTCGGAGACTGGCGTCGGCCGAGGCGCGGGCAAGCATCTGGCCGAACGAGAACTGGGCGTCGGCCCAGTTGCCGCGCGACAGCTCCACCCCATTGACCTCGGCAGTCAGGCTCAGGGCCGGCCCGCTCGCTCCGGGCGCCCGGGCATCGACGAGCTCGTCGGGCGTGACCAGCCAGGGCCCGATCGAACTGGCGAAATCCTTGCCCTTGGCCGGACCCAGTCGCACCGCCGTTTCGTCGCGCTGCAGATCACGGGCGCTCCAGTCGTTGAGGATGAGGTAACCGCCGATCGCCTCTTCCGCCGATGCCTCCGGCAGGTCCCGGGCCGGCGTATCGACCAGGGCGCACACCTCGAGCTCGTAGTCGAGTTCGAGCGAGCCTCGCGGCGCCCATACCGGGTCACCCGGGCCGCGAATCTCCGAGACGTTGCTGAAGTAGAAGATCGGCAGCCGATACCAGGCGTCCGGCACCGGATTGCCCCGCCGGGCCCACATCGCGGCCACGTGTCCCTCGAAGGCGTAGAAATCGCGCAGGCTGGGCGGACTGAGGATCGGCGGCCCGAAGGCCAGGTCCGCTTCGGCCAAAACGGCCGGATCGTCGCCCCCGCGCGGTTCGAACCCGTCGACGAGCTCGCCCAGCGCCGCCACGCGCATGCCCGCCGCGAGATGCTCATCGAGCGTGCCGAGCGGCTGGCGAAACAGCGCGGAGTTGTGGGCCAGGCGAGGATTGGCCACGACCCGCCGTTGGCGGGCCACCTCGAGGTCGAGCCAGGCCTGGCCGGACCCGGTCGCTCCGAGCGCCGCGGCAAGGCGCCAGGGCGTGCCGGCGGCTGCGTTGGGCGAGCGCACGTGGGCGACGATCATCGCCGAAAGTCTAGCGAGCGGCGTCGGCAATGGGGCCTGCCGTGACGCGCATACCCCCGGTGTTTCAGGTGGCCGTTCATGCGCTCGTCGGATCGGCTCGACCGTGTCCGGGACACCAAGCGGCCGGCCGATCGTGCGTGGCGGCGCGCGAATGAGCCTGGTCCCGTGGTCGATTGAACCCGTTCAACGGTCTTGCCCGGACGGAACACAGCTTCTGAGACATGGGAGGTATGCGACGTGCCCCCGGCGGCGGCCACGACCCGGCGGCGACGGCCACGACCCGGCGGCGGCGGCCACGACCCGGCGGCGGCGGCGGCGACGAGGTGCCCCCGGCGGCCCACGACCCGGCGGCGGCGACTACGGCCACGGCCCGGCCCCGGCGGCCCACGGCCACGGCCCGGCCCCGGCGGCCACGGCCAGGCCAGGGACCGAGCAGGCGACTGACCGGAACAGCGGCCGAGGGATCAGCGACCGCCAGCCTAGAGATTGCCCCGGTTGGCCTGTTCGCGTTCGATCGCCTCGAACAAGGCCTTGAAGTTGCCGACTCCAAAGCCCCGCGAGCCGTGCCGCTCGATGATCTCGAAGAAGAACGTCGGCCGAGCCTGGACGGGCCGGGTGAAGATCTGGAGGAGATAGCCCTCTTCGTCGCGATCGGCCTCGATCCCCAGCTCCTCGAGCGTGGCGATTGGGATCCCGACGTCGCCGACCCGCTCGGCCAGGTTGGCGTAGTAGGCATGGGGCAGGCCCAGGAATTCGACCCCGTTGTCGCGCAGGCGCCGGACGGTGGTCACGATGTCGTCGGTGCGCAGGGCCACGTGCTGACACCCCGGGCTCAGGTACCAGTCGAGAAACTCCTGGATCTGGCTCTTCTTGCGGCCCGTCGCCGGCTCGTTGATCGGAAACTTGATCCGGCCGTTGCCGTTGGTCATGACCTTCGACATCAGGGCCGAGTACTCGGTGTGGATCACCTTGTCGTCGTAATGAATGAGCTGGGCAAAGCCGAGCACATCCCGGTAGAACGCAACGAACGTGTCCATCTCGCCCATGCCCACGTTGCCCACGCAGTGGTCAACCTCGAGCAGGCTGAGCCCAGCGGCGGCCCTGGCCGGCCGCTTGACCGCCCGGTAACCGGGCGCAAAGGGCCCGTGGTAGGCACTCCGGTCGACGAACGAATGGACCGTCTCGCCGTAGGCCCGGATCGTCGCCTTGCGCAGGACGCCATCCTCAGCGCCATCGAAGTCGGTCGGCGGCAGGACCCCCACGGCACCCCGGCTGGTCGTCTCTCGCCAGGCGCTCTCGACATCGTCGACCGCGAAGGCGATGTCGTGGACCCCGTCGCCGTGCAGCCGGACGTGCTCGGCAATCTCACCATCGGGCGTCAGCGGAGCCGTCACCACGAACCGGATGCCGTTCTGGACCATGACGTAGCTCGCCCGGTCGCGGACCTTGGTCTCGAGGCCCGCGAACGCAACCGGCCCGAACCCCCACAGGGCCCGGTAGTAGGCCGAGGCCTGGCGCGCATTGCCGACCCAGAACTCGACGTGGTCGATCCCCTTGAGGGGCAGGAAATCGGCTGCCTCCGCGTAGGCAGCCTGGTTGACGTGGGCTCCCGCCTGGTTGGCGGCCGCGCGCGCGGCGCGATTTGGTGCCGTCTGGGTCATCGCGCTCGTGCTGCCTCCTCGTGGGCAGGCCATGGAAGCGGCCGCCGAAGCGACACGCTTGGTCTGTGGCTTCGGACGATACACCGCTCGACCCCCCGCGCCCGGGGCGTAGGATGCGTGGATGCCGGTTACCCCCACTGCCAAGGAGTCGATCAAGCGGCTGACCGCCGCTGCCGCGGCGATCCGGGGCATGGCCGGGCCAATCGACGCCGGCCGACCGTGGCCGGTCGCCCTGGTCGTTGGCGAGGGTCCCGAGGCCGACTGGGGACCGCCGGAAGTGCTCGGCCACCTCACCGAGATGCTGCCCTACTGGCTGGGCGAGATCGAGCGTGTCCTGGCCGGGACCGGCGGACCGGTACCCTTCGGGCGGACCGTCACGGATCAGCTTCGGAGCCTCACGATCGAACGGGACCGCTCCCTGCCGACGCGTGAGCTGATCGGCCGGATGGAGGCGGGCGTGGGGCGCTACGCCGGGCGGCTGCCCGAATTCTCGGACCTCGATTGGAACTGTCTCGGGCTCCATCCCCGGCTCGGCGACATGACCGTCGCGGCGATCCTCGAACGCTTCGTCGTGAGCCACCTGGAGGAACACGTGGTCCAGCTGGCGGCGAGCCTCGGAGGCCCGGCCGGCCCACGCTGACCGCCCCCGGTGCGGCCCGGCAACTCCCCCACCAGCCGGGTTGAACTGGTACTCCCGGCTCATGGCCCGAGCGGGTCCCTCGGCGCAGGATCGCTGCAGAGACGACGTTCGTCTCTCGGCAAACCGACCGTCCAGGGCAAACCCGTCGCGAGGCGGGGACGCAAAGCCAGGGACCTCCACCTTCGGGCGGAGGCCGCCCAGCTGCCGGCGGGGAGCTGCGGCCGCACTCGAGGTGCAGCGATGAGGGCGAACCTGGCGCCGTTCATCAAGGCTGGGGCGATCGCGCTCTCGGCTCTCACTTCGGGCGAGTTGGACAGGTTGGGTCTCACGTGAAGAAACTGGTCAAGACGCAGGCCTTCCGGGTCCTGCTCGCCCTCGGGGCGCTCGCTTCCTCGGCCATCGTGCTCGAGGCGGGTCGGCGCTGGACCTAGCAAACGGGGTCGCCTGACCCCGGCTGCTTCCACGGACCGCCGATCAACCGGCGGTCCGTTCGATTCACGGCCTGCCGCGCTCCTCGCGGGCAACGTTGCGCAGCAGGAACATCACATTGGCCGGGCGCTCGGCCAGGCGGCGCATGAAGTACGGGTACCACTCCCGGCCATAGGGTACGTAGATGCGGACGCGGTAGCCCGCCGCGACGAGCTGCTCCTGCAGATCGCGCCGAATCCCGTACAGCATCTGGAACTCGAACCGGTCGCGGCCCAGTCCTCCGCGTTCGGCCAGGTCGGTGGCGGCCTGGATCATCCGCGGGTCGTGGGTGGCCAGGGCCGGCATCGAGCCTTCGTGCAGGAGCCGGGTCAGCAGGGCCAGGTACGAGTCATCGACCTCGGCCTTGGTCGGAAAGGCGACGGCAGCCGGCTCGCGGTAGGCCCCCTTGCACAGTCGCACGGATGCACCCTCCGCAATCAGGGCATCGACGTCGGCGGCGCTCCGGCGCAGGGCGGCCTGGATCACGACCCCACTGGCCGGGTTGATCGCTCGCAGTTCGCGCCAGATCGCCAGGGTCGCGTCGGTCTTGGGGTGATCCTCCATGTCGATCCGGACAAAGGCGCCGGAGGCGGCGGCCGCGCTGAAGATCCGGGCGACATTCGCGCGGCACAGGTCAACCGACAGGTCGAGCCCCATCTGGCTCAGCTTGAGGCTGACATTGCCATCCAGGCCTCGCCTGGACAGGGCCTCCAGGAGCTCGAGATAGCGATCGGCCGCAGCTCCGGCGGCCGCCTCCGAGTGGACCGATTCGCCGAGGACGTCGACGGTCGAGCGTCGACCGGTTGCGCGCAGGCGATCGAGCACGTCGAGCGCATCGCCCAGGGTCTCGCCGGCCACGAAGCGCTCGACCATCGAACGGGTCAGTGACAGGCGCGTTGCCAGACGGCCCAGGCCTGGGCGGCGTGACAGGGACAGGAGCGCCGAGCGCATCGCCCGCTCGGGTAGCTCGCGGATCTCGGTCATCGGCTAGGTCATCGGGCGGGCCAGGCAGTCCGGATGCACCACGGGGCGACCATCGCCAGGTGCGCTCGAACATGGCCGGCGAGGTCCCAGTAGGTCCAGTCCCAGCCATCGGCCGAGCGGAAGTCGGCCTGGCCAAGCTCATGTGCAACTGCCCGAATGCGCTGTCGGTTCAACTCCAGGCGATGACGGATCTCGGCCCACGGCAAGGGCCGGAGTGCCTCGAGGTTGCGGGCGTTCCAGGCATCAAGCCCCTCGACCGGGCCACTTCGCCAGCCGCCACCCCGGAGATGCTCCTCGATCGCCGCCGCACCCTCCTCGAACCAGCTGCCGACATGGGCCACGTGGTCCTTGAGCGACCAGTCCGGGGTGACCTCGAAGACCTCGCGGCGATCCGCTGGGACCGCGTCGATCAGCCGGGTGAAGGCTGCGAACAGGTCGGCCTCATCGGCCCAGAAGGCGGCCTGGTCGGCCGCGGCGTCGGCCGTGCCGATCATCGGGTCGGGTCCAAACGGATCGCCCTCGGCCTGCCGCTCGCGCAACCGATCGGCCCACGGCTCGACCACGCCCAGGTGATCGAGCTGATGGCCGTGGAGGGTCATGTAGACCCAGCCCCAGGCATCATCACCGCGCAGGATTGGCGGGGCGAGGCGGCCGGCCAGCTCGACCAGGGTGGTTGTGGCGGCCTCGAGCCGGCTGCGGATCTCGGGCGGCCGAACATCCGCCCAGCGCCCCCGCAGCGTCTCGTTGAACTGATCGAAATCACCGAAGTCCTCGTCGGCCGGCCAGCGGCCCGACTCAAGTGCTGTCTGGACCAGACCGACCCCGATCTCGGCCCAGCCGGCCAGGTGGACGGCGTGGTCGCGATACGACCAGTCGGGCCCGCCGGCATCGGAGGCCGAGGCCCCGGTCAGCGCCCAGGCCGGGTCGTCGAGGCCCGCCCAGGTGGCGCTGAAGCGGTCGAAGATCGCCCGGCCATCGGCGAAGAAGTCGCGTTCCGTGGCCCGAAAGTCAATCGCCCGGAGATCGCTGAGCGGCGCCCGGCGCAGATCGACGGTCAATGCCGGACCCGGGCGGCCGGCCGCCTTGCCGGCGGGTCGTTCCGTTCAACGCTCGCCTCGAGCTGTTCACCCAGTTCCAGGGTGCGCCGGTAGGCCGCCCAGACCGCCTCGGAAAGGACCGTCCGGAGCCGCCCCGACTCGAGCTCGTGGAGGGCTGCCGCGCTCGTCCCGCCGGGCGAGGTGACCATGTTCCGGAGCACGGCCGGGTGGTCGCCGCTGTGCTTGGCGAAATGGGTGCTGCCCTCGAGTGTCTCGACGACGAGGTCGTGGGCGACGTGGCGGGGAAAGCCGAGGTGAACCGCTGCGTCGATCAGGGCCTCCATGACCAGGAAGACATAGGTCGGGCCCGTGCCACTGACCGCGGTCGCCATCGCCACGAACTTCTCGTCGTCGACCTCGAGCTCGGTGCCGAGTGCCTGGAGGAGGGCCCGCGCCTGGCTGCGCTGCTCCTCGGTCGTGTCAGGCGTCGCGAACCAGACGGTCATGCCCCGGCCGAGCCGGGCAGGCGTGTTGGGCATGCTCCGAACGATCTTGCGATGGCCGAGGAAACCCTCGAGGGCGGCGGTCGTCGCCCCGGCAATGACCGACAGGACCAACTGGTTTGGGCGCAGGTGAGGCCGCAGTTCCGCCCCAACCCGGCCGAGCATCTGGGGCTTGATCGCGAGCAGGATCACGTCGGCCTCGTCGATCCCCTCGACGTTGCCCGCCACGGTCCGGATGCCGTATTCGCGCTCCAGCTCCTGGCGTCGCTCGAGCCGGGGATGGCTGGCGGTGACCTGGTCCGGCTCCACCAGCCGGCCGCGCAACAGGCCGGCGATCATCGCCTCGGCCATCACGCCCGAGCCGACCGTTGCGATGCGACGATTCGAGAGAGGAGACATGGCCCGAGTATACGGTCAGCCGGCCGCCCGGCCGAGCAGGAAGAAGCGCGCCGTCGTCGTCACCTCGGCTGAGACAAAGCCGGCGGCCAGCAGGGCGGCTTCCAGCTCGGCGGCCTGCCAGTAGACCTTGACCACGCGGAATTCCCGGCCATCGGCCAGCCGCCGGCGGGTGACCTCAAGCTCCGGGCTGACCTCCTGGTCGACGGCGCCCGACTGTGGATCGGCCCGCGAGTCGATGAAGGCAAAGGTTCCGCCGGGCTTGAGCCAGCGCCGCGCGAGGCCGAGGAATTCGGCCAGGCGGGCTCGCGGAACATGGCTCAGCCAGAACCCGCAGAACAGTGAATCGACGGTCCGATCGGGTTCGGCCCAGGCATCGCGCCGATGGATGTGGGCGCGCAGGCCATGGGCCACCAGCCGATCGCGGGCCCGATCGAGGGGCGGCTCGCTGGCATCGTAGATCGACAGGACCCCCTTGCCGGCGAGCAGGGCGGACCACCAGCCCGTGCCGGCCGCCAGCTCGACGATCTCGCCCTGCATCGGCAACCCGTCGAGCCACACGGTCGCCCGGTCGAGGTCGCTGTGCCAGGCCAGGTCGTGCACGGGACCGCGCGAGTAGCGCCCGGTCCGCAGGTACCAGTCGTCGTACTCCGCCGAGCGGGCCGCGTAGTAGGCCTTCATCTCCTCGGACAGGTCGTCGGCGGCCGGCTGGGGCACGCTGGCCAGCGCCGCCGACCGTTCGGCCAGGGCGGTCTTCAGGCGGAAGCGCAGGAACCCGTTCTCGCCCGCCCGGCCAACGCAGGCCGGGCAGAGCTGGGCATAGCCCTCCAGGTCATCAGCCGAACGGACCACGTGAGAGGCGCCGCACCACAGGCAGTCGAAGTCAGCCCGGAAGACCACGGCGCCTAGTCGACCCGCAGCCAGCTGCCGGCGGGTGCGCGACCTGGCCCACCCTCGGGATCGAAGAGCTCGGCCAGCAGCTCGACACCGTCGATCACCCGCGGTCCAGGCCGGCTGAAATAGGCCGAGCCGTCAACGAGGAAGACCTGCCCGTCGCGGACCGCGGCCAGGCGATCCCAGGCTGCCGGTCGAACGGTCCGCCGCCAGGCATCGAGACCGTCGGCCAGGTGAAAGCCGCAGGGCATCAGGACGAGCGCAGCGGGGTCGACATCCCGGACGGCATCCCAGCTCGTCTCGATCGATCGCTCGCCCTCCCGGCCCAGGAGGTCCCAGCCGCCGGCCCGGCGGATCTGCTCGGGCACCCAGTGGCCCACGGCGAAGGGGGGATCGAGCCACTCCAGGCCGACGATACGGACCGCTGGGCGGCCGGCCTCGCGGCGTTCCGCCACCCGGGTCTCGAGCCGACCCAGGCGCTCGCGCAGCCCGCCCACCACCTCCACAGCCTCGTCCTCGGCATCGGCCATCGCCCCGACCGTGGCGATCGTGTTGAAGATCCCCTCGAGGCTGGTCGGCTCCAGCGAGACGACGGTGATGTCGGCGTCGATCGCCCGGGCCACCTCGTTGACCTGGCGGTAGCTGACGGCACACACGGCGCACAGCTCCTGGGTCAGGATCAGATCCGGCTCGGCCGCGGCCAGGGCTTCCTCGTCGAGTTGGTAGAGGGACGAGCCACCATGGATCGAGTCCTCGACCATCCGGTGGATCTCCCGGCTCGAGGCAGCCCGGTGCTCGCTGACGCTGCGGGTCATCACCGGGGTGCCCGCGATCTCCGACGGCCAATCGCATTCATGGCTGATCCCGACAAGTTCGTCGGCCAGGCCGAGGGCGCACACGATCTCGGTGGCCGAAGGCAGGAGTGAAACGATCCGCATGATTCGAGTCCAGTCCGGGCCGCTCGCCGGCCCACCACGCCCGCGTCGGCGGCGGGCCGGCCCGATCAGCGCGGCTTGAGGGCGTCCATGGCAATCCGCGCTTCAGCACGGTTGCTGAACCAGGTCGCATCAATCGCCGTGTACGCGGCCCATTCGGCCGGCAGCGACTCTTCGGGGAAGATCGCGTTGACCGGGCACTCCGGTTCGCACGCGCCGCAATCGATGCACTCGTTTGGATCGATGTACAGCTTCCGATCGACGCCTTCCTCGAAATGGATGCAGTCGACGGGACAGACGGACACGCACGACTGGTCGATGACATCGACGCACGGCTCCGCGATCACGTAGGTCATCCCAACTCCACTCCTGACTGCGTCGGTTTCGAGGCCATCTCAGGTTAGCATTCCGGACTGGCTACGGCAGGCTGGGGACCGGCGGGGACGCCGTGGCCGGCCCGCCGGGGCTGACGAACCGGATGGCCGCCTGCATTCCCTTGGCCCAGTGACCGGGAATGTGGCAGCCGATCAGGAGCGCTCCCGGGTTGGCCGGCACCGTCCACAGCAGATCCACCCGCTGGCCCGACTCCACCACGATCCGCAGGCCGGTCACGCCGGCCGGGACCGAGACGACCGGCGTCGGGCCCGGTGGCGGGTTGGCCTCGGTCGCCTCGGCGGTCTCCCAGGCATCCTGGACCGGCATGTCGCCGATCACCACCTCGTGGACCACCAGGCCGCCGTTGATCACGTGGAGGAGGACCGTTTCAGCCGGCACCAGGTCCACCTCGGGCGGCAGGTAGGAGTAGTCCTTGGTAATGATGTTGACGTCCCTGGGAGCGCCTGCGCTGCCCGGGGAAATGGGCGGAGTGGCGATCGAATCGGCCGCGCAGGCAGCCGCGAACAGGCCAACCAGGATCGCCACGGCGATGGTCAACGGGCGAGGCGAGAGCAACCTGTTGCGAGCCGTGCGCACGAAAGCAGTCTAGAACCGGCACCCGCTTGACACCGGCCTTCACTATTCGGCACAGTGCCGGGCAGCCCGGGTCCGCGGTACGACCGCCCCGGCGTGGGTCCCTGCTCGATCGAGGCAACGCTTGGCGATCCCGCCTATTCCCGACAATCCGACCGACGACCGGGCGCACCCCACGACCCGGCCGGCCGGCCAGTCGGCCGTCCGCCTCGAGGGACTGGTGAAGCGCTACGGCGACGTGGAAGCCGTGGCCGGGATCGACCTCGACATCCGCGACGGCGAGTTCTTCTCGATGCTGGGGCCGTCCGGATCAGGCAAGACGACCACCCTCCGGATGATTGCCGGGTTCGAGCTGCCAACCGCCGGGCGGATCCTGCTCCAGGGCGAGGACGTCAGCCAGAAGGCTCCGTTCGAGCGGGACGTGAATACGGTCTTCCAGGACTACGCCCTCTTCCCCCACATGAGCGTCGGCCAGAACGTCGCCTACGGCCTGGTCATCCGCAAGGTCCGGGAACCCGAGCGCAGCCGGCGGGTGGCCGATGCTCTCCGGATGGTCCGCCTCGAGGGCTACGACAAGCGCCGGCCGAGCCAGCTGTCGGGTGGCCAGCGCCAGCGTGTCGCGCTGGCCCGGGCGCTGGTCAACCGGCCCCGGCTGCTGCTCCTCGACGAACCCCTCGGAGCGCTCGACCTCAAGCTCCGGGAGGAGATGCAGATCGAGTTGAAGGCGATCCAGCATGCGGTCGGGATCACCTTCATCTACGTCACCCACGACCAGGAAGAGGCGCTCACGATGAGCGACCGGATCGCTGTGTTCAACCTGGGCCGGATCGAACAGGTCGGCTCGCCGGCCGAGGTCTACGAACGACCCACGACCGCCTTCGTGGCCGGCTTCGTGGGCACCTCGAACCTGCTCCGGGGCGAGGCCGCCGAGCGGGTCTTCGGAATGTCCGGCACGTTCACCGTCCGGCCCGAGAAGATCCGCATGGCCGAACCGGGGGCTGCCATCGCAGGCGACGAGATCGGCGTCGACGGTCGCATCCGCGAGGTTGTCTATCTCGGCTCGGACACGCGCTATCACGTGGCCCTGGACGCTGGTTCAGAGCTCGTTGTCACCCAGCAGAACCTGGCGACCTCGTCGATGGAGGTCCTCGCAGCGGAGGGACGGCCGGTTCGCCTCATCTGGCAGCGCCAGCACAGCCTGCCGATCAACCCCTGAGCGAATTGAAGGAGGAGCGATGAACAAGCGGAGCATCCTGATCACTGCGGCCACGGTCGGCCTGCTGGCGGGGGCATGCAGCAGCGGCGCCACCACGGCCCCGGCCGCCAGCGCGGCGGCCTCGGTTCCGGCCGGCAGCACCGCCCCGAGCGCCGTCGCGAGCGTCGCGGCGAGCCCGACCGGCGGGCCAAGTTCCAACCTGCCCCAGTCGATCGGCTCGGGTGAGGGCAGCCTGAGCATCGTCATCTGGGCCGGCTATGCCGAGGACGGCTCGACGGTCAAGGAATACGACTGGGTTCATCCCTTCGAGAAGGCCAACCCGGATTGCGGCACGGTCAAGGTCAAGCAGGCCAACTCCTCGGACGAGATGGTGACCCTGATGCGCCAGGGCGGCGGGACCCTGTACGACGGCGTGTCCGCCTCGGGCGATGCGACGAATCGCCTGATCGCCAACGGCGACGTCGCCGAGATCAACGTCAACCTGATCCCCGATTTCCCGGACATCGCCCCGTTCCTCCAGTCGCCGGCCCATAACACGGTCAACGGCAAGCACTACGGCGTCTCGCACGGCTGGGGCGGCAACAGCCTGATGTACCGGACCGACAAGGTCACGCCGGCCCCGACCAGCTGGGCCGCCGTCTTCGACCCGGTCGCGTCTAAGCCCTACCAGGGCAAGATCACCGACTACGACAGCCCGATCTATATCGCCGATGCCGCCCTCTACCTCAAGACGGCCAACCCGGCCCTGGGGATCACCGACCCGTATGAGCTCACCCAGCCCCAGTTCGACGCAGCCGTGGCCCTGCTCACCGCGCAGCAGCCGTCGGTGGCCAAGTACTGGTCGCTGTACTCGGATGAGATCACCAACTTCACCAATGCCTCGACGGTGATCGGGACCACCTGGCCGTACCAGGTCAACACGCTCAAGGCTTCGAAGGTCCCGGTCGACGCCGTCGTGCCGACCGAGGGGATGACCGGCTGGGCGGACACCTGGATGATGTCGGCCCACGCCCAACACCCCAACTGCATGTACAAGTGGATGGCCTGGATGGTCACGCCCAAGGTCCAGGCCCAGGTCGCCGAGTTCTTCGGCGAGTCTCCAGCCAATCCCAAGGCGTGCACGATCCTCGATGCCGTGTACGGCTCGTACGGGGTCAAGAACTTCTGCACCCTGTACCACGTCAACGACCAGGCGTTCTACGGCGCCATCAGCTTCTGGAAGACCCCCCTGGCCGACTGCGGCGACAGCCGCGGGACGACCTGCGTCGATTACTCCAAGTGGGCGACCGCCTGGACCCAGATCAAGGGCTGACGAGGCCCGACCAGGGAATCGGGCGGTGGGCTGACCCCCATCGCCCGAGCTTCAACCATGACAACCAGCAGCTCATCGCTTCCACCCGACGGCATCCGGCGGCGGTCCCTGGCTGCCCTCTACCGGCGTGTGCCCGCTCAGCTGCTCATCCTTCTCGCGCCACCGGTTGGCTGGTTCGGGGCAATCTATCTCGGGTCGCTGGCGATCCTCCTGTTGAGCGCCTTCTGGTACCTGAACCCGATCACGTCGGCCGTGATCCACGACTTCAGCCTGAACAACTTCCGGGACCTGGTCAACGACCCGGTCAACCGGGTGATCGTGCAGCGGACCGTGACGATTGCCCTGGCGGTCACGGCGGCCGACATGGTCCTGGCGTTCCCGATCGCCTACTTCATGGCCCGGGTCGCCTCAGCCCGGACCCGGTCGCTCCTGTTCATGGCCGTCCTCCTGCCGCTCTGGTCCAACTACCTGGTCCGGGTCTTCGCCTGGCGGATCATCCTGGCCCAGGGCGGTCCGCTCGACGGCCTGCTCGGGGTCATCGGCCTGCAGGGCCCGGGCTTCTCGGATTTCTCGACCTGGCTGGTCTTCAGCTACCTCTGGCTGCCGTACATGATCCTGCCGATCTACGCCGGGTTTGAGCGCATCCCAACCTCACTGCTTGAGGCGTCGGCCGACCTTGGCGGCAAGGGCCGGACTACCTTCCGCCG
>JBBRIM010000030.1:0-18091 GCA_038221095.1 Candidatus Limnocylindrales bacterium | reverse complement strand
TGGGCCGCCGGGCCAGGCCTCAGGCTGGCGGCCCGCCCTGCTTCGGCCCGGCGGGCCCTTGAGCCGCCAGGTGCTCGCTGCATGAGCATGCCGAGCACCAGGAGAAGCTGTAGCCCTCGTCCCTCCCTCTCGGTGCCCCGGTTCCTGTCTTCACAGACGGCGCTGCACGCTCGATGGCGCCGACCCGCTGTCAGCCGGTGCGCCTGGACCCGGGGAACGCCGACCTTCGGGCGCCTCCACCCCTCGGAATGCTCATCCAGCGAGCACGGCCGGGCTGAAGGCTCGAGCGCTGGGTGCCCGCTGCATTGGCCCGCCGATTGTGCCTCGCGCCTGAGCCTCGCGCCTGAGCCTCGCGCCTGAGCCTCGCGTTTCCGGCTCCCGGCCCAACGGTCGGCTCGGGCCCGGCTCGCCCGCTGCCGTGCCGCCCCCACACTCCGCCATGGCCCACGCCCATCAAACCGACCTCGGGTAGGATCGGCGGGTGACTCCCCAGCTCGAGGCGACCCTCCGCAAGCTGCCCGATCGGCCTGGCGTGTACCTGATGAAGGACGGCCACGGCGTCGTGCTCTACGTGGGCAAGGCCCAGAGCCTGCGCAACCGGGTCCGGAGCTACTGGCAGAAGCAGAGCCCGTACGGCGAAGCCCACCGGATCCGGAGCGTGATTGACCGGGTTTCCGACGTCGAGACGACCCTGACCGACTCCGTCTCCGAGGCACTCCTGCTCGAGGCGAACCTGATCAAGCGCTACCAGCCCCGCTTCAACGTCCGGCTGAAGGATGACAAGAGCTACCCATACATCAAGATCACCCTGGCCGACGACTTTCCCCGGGTCGAGCGCACCCGCAAGTTGATCAACGACGGCAGCCGCTACTTCGGGCCGTACGCCTCGGCCTCGTCGGTCGACGAGTCGATGAACCTGATTCGGCGCCTGTTCCCGTTCCGGACCTGCACGATCGACATCAGCGAGGGCCAACGCGCCCTGGCCCGGCCCTGCCTGCTGTACCACATCAAGCGCTGCGAGGGCCCCTGCATCGAGGCGATCTCGAAGGCCGCCTATCGCCGCGACATCGCCCAGATCGAACTCTTCCTGGAGGGCCGCCAGGAGACCCTGGTCGAGGCCCTGACGGCCGAGATGAACGCCGCCTCAGAGCGGACCGACTACGAGCGGGCGGCCAGCCTCCGGGACAAGGTGCGTTCGATCGAGCGGACGATGGAGAGCCAGAAGATGGCAGCCTTCGCCAGGACGGCCCTGGACCTCGTCGGTCTGGCCCGCCAGGACAACCAGGCCGCCGTCCAGCTGTTCGTCGTTCGTAATGGGGCGCTGATCGGGCGCGATGTCTTCCTGCTCGAGGCGGCCCACGATGTACCCGACGAGGAGGTCCTGAGCGGCTTTCTCCTCCAGTTCTACGCTCGCGCCGCCACGATCCCACCGGAGGTCCTCGTGGCGGCCCTGCCGGCCGAAGCCACCGACGTGGAAGCGTTCCTGACCGACCGACGGGCCGGCCCGGTCCACCTGCGGGTCCCGCAACGTGGCGAGAAACGCCAGCTGCTCGAGCTCGCCGAGCGCAATGCTGCCGAGACGCTCGCCCGCGAGCAGGTCCGCTGGCTGGCCGACCAGGGCAAGACCCTCGGTGCCCTGACCGAGCTCGCCGAGTCGCTCGGCCTGGCCAATCCGCCCCTCCGGATCGAGTGCTACGACATCAGCAACTTCCAGGGCAAGCAGTCGGTGGCGAGCATGGTCGTGTTCGAGGATGGCAAGCCTCGGACGGGCGAGTATCGTCGCTTCAAGATCAAGTCGGTCGAGGGGCCGAACGACTTCGCCAGCCACCAGGAAGTGCTCCGTCGGCGTTTCCGTCGGGCGGCCGTGGCAGAGGAGGGGAGTGCCGAAGAGCTGCGCTGGCGGCTGCCCGACCTCGTGATCGTCGACGGCGGCAAGGGCCAGGTCAGCGCCGCTGCCCAGGTGTTCGCCGAGCTCGGTCTCGACGACATTCCCCTGGCTGGGCTCGCCAAGGAGCGCGAAGAGCTCTTCCTGCCCGGCCGGTCCGAGCCGATCCTGCTGCCGCCCACGTCGGGCGCCCTGTACCTCGTCCAGCGCCTGCGCGACGAGGCTCACCGCTTCGCGATCACCTATCACCGCGACCTGCGGGCCAAGGCCGCGGTCCGGTCGGCCTTCGACGACCTGCCCGGCGTCGGGCCGAAACGCAAGCGTGCCCTGCTCCGGGTGTTCGGTTCGACGAAGCGGATCCGCGATGCTCCGGTCGAGCAGATTGCCGCAGTGCCCGGGATCGGACCGGCCCTGGCCGGCCGGATCAAAACGGCCCTGGAGGCCTAGGCTCGGCCGTTCTGCTATTGTCCGGCGCGATGCGAAGAGCCGGTCCGTTCCTCATCCTGATCATCGGGATCGCCGCCCTTGTCCTCGATTTCTGGCCGGGCCTGAAGGTGCCCAGCCCGTCCGGATCGACCGACCCGTACCGGCTGATCGAGACGAAGCTCGGGCTCGATCTGAAGGGCGGCGTCCGGGTCGAGTACCAGGCGCTCCCCAACAAGGGGGTCGCGCCGGACGCGGTTGCGATGAACACGATCAAGGACATCATCGAGCGCCGGGTCAACGGGATCGGCGTCTCGGAGCCGCAGGTCGTCACCCAGGGCACCGATCGGGTGGTCGTGGAGCTGCCCGGCGTCACGAACGAAAAGTCAGTCACCGACCTCGTCGGCAAGACCGGCCTGCTCGAGTTCATTCCGCTGCCCGCCGCCAAGTACGGCACTGCCTCGACCGGCGCGGGCGGCCCGACCGGCGTCACCGCGAATCAACCCCTGCCCAATGACCCGGCACTCGTGCCCCTCTTCGGCGGCACCGCGGTGACGTCCGCCACCGCCGGAACGGACCAGAACGGCCGGCCCGTGGTGAATTTCGAGCTGTCCAGCGATGCGGCTTCGAAGTTCGCGACGTACACGACGAACAACGTCGGCAACTTCTTCGCAATCGTGCTCGACGGCACGGTCATCTCGGCGCCCAGCATCCAGGGGGCGATCCCGGGCGGCCACGGCCAGATCACGGTTGGCAGCTCCACGAATGCCCAGGCCGAAGTCAACAACCTCGTGACCGTCCTGAAGTACGGCTCACTGCCCTTCCAGATCACCCAGGTCCAGGGAACGACGATCAGTGCGACCCTCGGTGAATCATTCCTGAGCCAGAGCATGCTCGGTGGCGCGATCGGGATCGGCCTCGTCTTCCTCTTCATGCTCCTCTACTACCGCCTGCCCGGCCTGCTGGCGGACGGGGCACTGATCTACTACGCCCTCGTTGTCTATGCCCTCTTCCGGTTGATCCCGGTCACGCTGACCCTGGCCGGCATCGCCGGCTTCGTGCTCTCGATCGGGATGGCGGTCGATGCCAACATCCTGATCTTCGAGCGGACCAAGGAAGAGCTGCGCTCGGGCAAGTCGCTGGCCTCGGCCATCGAAGCCGGCTTCAGCCGGGCCTGGAACTCGATCCTCGACTCGAACGTGTCGAGCCTGATCACGGCCTCGATCCTGTACGGCTTCGGATCACCCACGATCAAGGGCTTCGCGCTCGTCCTGATCATCGGAATCCTTGTCTCCATGTTCACGGCGATCGTGGTCACCAGGACGATCCTGCGCTGGGTCGTCCGCGTGCCGGCCTTCCAGCGAGCCGCCCTGTTCGGCGTGCGCGAGGACGAATTCCTCGGCCGGTTCGCGGGTCGACCGCGGCGCGAGGCGCGCGCGCGTGTTTGATGTCATCGGCAAGCGGCGCTGGTTCTTCCTTTTTTCCGGCCTCCTGACAATCCCCGGCCTGATCTTCATCCTGCTCACCCCGATCACCAATGGCTCGGCCGGGCTGCAGTTCTCGATCGACTACACCGGTGGCACCGACTGGGAGATCCACTTCAAGGATCCCAAGGTCAGTGCCGATCAGATCAAGTCGGTCTTCGCTGCCAACGGGATCAGTGACGCCGAGGTGATCTCGACCAGCGGCGGCTTCTACGAGATCCGGACGAAGACTGCTTCGCTGGGGACGCCCCCGCCGACCCCGACACCCACCCCATCGCCGGCCCCGAGTGGCTCCGCGACGCCGAGCAGTTCGGCCGGGGCGAGCGCCTCGACCGCGCCGAGCCCGAGTGCCTCGACCGCGCCGAGCCCGAGCCCGAGCCCGTCACCCTCGAGCTCGCCTTCGCCGGGCGCTGCGGGTGGGGTGACCGCCAGCCCATCACCGACTCCGTCACCCAGCCCGGCCGGTCAGGCCCTGCCCACGACCGGCAAGTTCGGCGAGATCACGGCCGCCCTCCAGGCAGCCCTGGGGCCGATCGACGCGCAGCGCACCCTGACTACGGTGGGACCGGTGATCAGCCAGGAGCTGACCCAGCAGGCAGTCCTCCTGGTCATCCTCGGCTCGATCGGGATCCTGGCCTGGATGACCTTCCGCTTCCGGGACGTGAAGTTTGGAGCCACGGCCCTCGTCGCCCTCCTCCATGACGTTGTGGTGGTGGTGGGTACCTTCGCGATCCTGGGTACGATCTTCCGGGTCGAGATCGACGCCCTGTTCGTCACGGCGATGCTGACCGTCATCGGGTTCAGCGTCCACGACACGATCGTCGTGTACGACCGGATCCGGGAGAACAAGGCGCGCCATGCCGGTGAACCATTCGAGCAGGTGGTCAACCACTCGGTCCTCCAGACGTTCGGACGTTCGATCAATACCAGCCTGACCGTGGTGATCACCCTGTCCGCCTTGCTCCTGTTCGGCGGGTCCGCCATTCGCTACTTCGTCCTGGCCCTCCTGATCGGGATCGTGTCCGGTACGTACTCCTCGATCTTCAACGCGAGCCCGCTCCTCGTGGTCTGGCAGAACTGGGAAGATCGCCGGCGCGGTCGGACGCCGGCCACCCGATCGGCCCGCCGCTCCGCCTCCTGAACCGTGGTCAGCGTCGTGCCCAGGTATCGGCCGGCGCGTCACGTCCGGCCGGGGCTGGGCGTCCAGTGCAGTCGTGGTGAACTCCCGATGAAGTCGATCGGCGCAGGCTAGGCCGATGCTCGAAGCGCGGTTCGTCTGGCACCTGCCCCCACCGATCGAAGTTGATCCCGCCCTCCTTGCCGCTGCCGAGCGGCTGGGCATCTCCGGGCGCCTGGTCGGGATCCTGGTCGGACGCGGGATCGGCACGGCTGCCGCCCTTGATGATTACCTCGGACCGGCCGAGGCCGGGCTGCACGACCCGGCCCTCCTGCCCGATGCCGATCGCCTGACGGAACGACTCACCCGAGCCCGCGACCTGGGCGAGAGCGTGCTCGTGTTCGGTGACTTCGATGCCGACGACCTGACCGGCCTCGCCATCATGGTCCGGGCACTGCGTCGGTTTGGGCTGATCGTCGAACCGTATGTGCCGAGCCGCCTGGAAGAAGGCCACGGGCTGTCGCTCCGGGCCGTCGAAGTCGCCGCCGGCGCAGGTCACCGGGTGATCATCACGGTGGACACCGGTTCATCCAGCGTGGACCAGGTGGAGGAAGCCGGCCGGCGGGGGATCGATGTCCTGATCACCGACCATCATCGGGTCCCGGATGTTCGACCGGCCGCCTATGCCCTGGTCAACCCGCATCGCCCAGAGTCGATCTACCCCGATCCGCGGCTGGCCGGCAGCGGCGTCGCATTCAAGGTGGCCCAGCTGCTCCTGGACGGCCTGCCCGGTGGGGCCGCGGCAGCCCTGGCCCTGGCCGAACTCGCCGCGATTGGCACGGTCGCCGACGTCGCGCCGATCCTGGGGGAAAATCGCGCCATCGCCCGAATCGGGCTGGACCGGATCCGGAGCGCACCCCTCGTCGGGCTGACCGCCCTGCTGGCCCGAGCCGGCCAGGCACCAGCAACGGTTGACCTCGAAACCGTCTCGTTCGTGATCGCCCCGCGCCTGAACGCTGCCGGCCGGGTGGGCAGTGCCGCCGACGCCGCGGCCCTCCTCCTCACCGATGATCCGGCCGAGGCAACCGAACTGGCCGAGCGACTCGAGTCGAACAACCTGGACCGCCGGACGATGACTCGCAAGGCGGTCCTCGAGGCCAACGCCGCGGTCGCATCCGAGCCGGGCGAGGGCGCCGCGACGATCGTCAAGGGAACCTGGCCGATCGGCGTGATCGGTCTCGTTGCGGCCCGGCTGGCCGAGGAGCGATCTCGCCCAGCGGTCGTGGGAACCGAGCTCGACGGCGTGATCCGGGCATCGTGCCGGAGCGGCGGGGGCGTCGACCTTGCCGCGATCCTGGCCGGCTGCGACGACCTGCTGACTCGCCACGGCGGCCACCCCGGGGCCGCCGGCCTGGAGCTCCCGGCCGATCAGTGGGACGCCTTCCGGGCACGGTTCCTCGAGCTGGCCGAAGCGAGTCTCGGACTCGGCGAGCCGCCTCGGCCCAGTCTCAATGTCGAGCTGGTCCTGCCCGCGATGGGCCTGGACTACGCCCTGATCACCGACCTCGGCCGGCTTGCGCCGATGGGCCCGGGCAATCCCGACCCGCTCATCGTCGTGGGCGGCCTGACCGTCACCCGCGTCCGGGCCGCTGCCGGCGGACACACCCAGCTGACCCTGAAACGGCGCCTCGACGTGATCGATGGGATCGCCTTCGGCTGGACGGAACTGGCCGGCCTCCTGCGCGAAGGCGACCGGATCGACGTGGTCGCCCGCCCGGTGACCCGTTCCTTCGGCGGCTATGAATCGCTCCAGCTCGAGGTTCGAGACGCCGCCCCGGCGGGCTCCAATCCCGACGTGACCGCCCGACTGGCTGCCGGCCTGACGATCAACGGCTTGGAGCTGCCGCTCACGGCCGGCGCTGAACCGACGATGGCGCGGTTCGGCTGATGGCAACCCGAGGTCCTGCTTCCTCTTCGCGTCGTGGCCCGGGCGATCCGTACGGGTTGCTCCCGCGGACGGGCCTTGTTGCACCGGCCATCGCTGCGATCGCCCTCGTCCTGATCGGCGTCCTGACCGCCGCCCTGTTCGCCGGCTGGATCCCCCTGTCGATCGGCGCCAAGGCGCCCGGTGCCTCGGACCCGGGTGGCAACCTGATCAATCGCACGCCGGCACCTTCGAACGTGGTAATCGTGGATCCGAAGGCGAAGATCCCGGGCAGCCTGGTCTACGTCAAGGCGGGCAATGTCTGGATCCAGACGGCCGGCCAGGCCCGGCAGTTGACCAAGCTCGGGGGAGCATCCTCGCCGGCCTGGTCGTCCGACGGCAAGTGGATCTACTACATCCAGACTGTCGTGGCGGAGGGCTACTTCCCGCAGGGCGGCAGCGGCCCCGTCCGCTACACGATGAACATACCCACCCTGACCCGGATGGCACCCGACGGGAGTTCCGCCCAGGCACTCTTGACCGGGCGATACCGCAAGGCCGGCTACAGCTGGTTCTACTGGCTGATCGATCCTGCGGTGTCGCCGGACGGCAAGACCGTCGCCCTCTTCTCTGACGCGCCGGATCCCACCCAGAGCGACGTTGTCCTCCAGTTCTTCAACATCGCGACGAAGAAGCTGAGCAAGCCGTCGCTGTCCGAGAACCCACCGTACGGACACCAGGACGCCGCCTGGCGACCCGATGGCAAAGTGCTCCTGTATGTCCAGAATGGCCGTGACGGACAGCGTGGCGTGCCCCAGATCTACGGCTGGAATCCAGCCACGAAGAAGGCGACGCCGCTGGGCGCACCGGGCTACATGCGACCGTCGTGGTCACCCGACGGTCGCTGGATCGCGGTCACCCGTCAGACGCCCCAGGGCACCGATCTCGCGATCCTCGATGGCCATACCGGGGTCGAGGTCGACCGGGTCACCAACGACGGCAATTCCTGGGCGCCGGTCTGGTCGCCTCGCGGCGATCAGATCGCCTATCTCCATATCGTGGGCCAGATCGTGGACCTCAAGATGGTTGGCCTGACCGGCAGCGGACCGAGCTGGACGATCGCCCAGCTGCCCGACGTGACCGAGTACAGCGGGCTCGACGCCAGCTCGGGGTCCAGCTGGTACATCCCGCCGGATCAGCTGCCGGCCACGCCGGCCCCGAGCTTGCCAGGCACCAGTCCGGGGGCGCAGTCGAGCAACGCCCCATCGCCCTCGTAGTGGCGGGCTATCTCGAGCGCCTGGCTGCCCGGAGCAGTGCGGTCGGCACAGTCCTGTGTGTGGGCCTGGATCCCGACCCGGCGGCCCTGCCCGCCGGATTTCCGGCGACCATCGTGGGAGTCGAACGGTTCTGTTTGCTCCTGCTCGAGGCCGCCGGTCCGTACGCCGCTGCCGTCAAGCCGAACCTGGCCTTCTTCGAGGCGTTCGGCTCGCCGGGCCTGGCCGCGCTCGAACGAATCAGGGCGGCCGTTCCGAGCGGGTTGCTGGTCGTGGCCGATGCCAAACGGGGCGACATCGGCTCAACCGCCGAGCGCCAGGCGGTGGCCCTCTTTGACGTCCTCGGGGCTGACGCGATCACGGCCAGTCCGTATGTCGGTGCCGAGGGTCTCGCGCCATTCCTGGACCGGCTCGATCGGTACACCTACGTCCTGTGCCGGACCTCGAACCCCGGGTCCGACGAGCTCCAGGGCCTGCCCGTCAGCGTCGACCCGACCGGCCCGGCGCCGGCCGAGCGACTCTATGAACGGGTTGCCCGGACCGTGGCAGGATGGGGTGCCGGGGGCACGGTTGGGTTGGTCGTCGGGGCGACCGCCCCGATCGAGATGGGCCGGATTCGGGCGATCGCGCCGGGTCTCGGCTTCCTCGTGCCCGGGGTAGGTGCTCAGGGCGGCGAGGTCGAACCGGTCCTCGCTCACGGCCCGGCCACGTCGGCACCGGCCGGCAGCGGGACCGGCGGGGGACTCCTCGTCAACATCTCGCGGGGGATCGCCCGGGCTGCCCTCGATGGCGATCCGTCGGCCCCTTCCGACCTCGGTGACCGGATCGCCAGGGCGGCCAGCAATTGGTCGACCACTTTGGCGGTGCCCGTGCTATCGTAGAATTTGGAGCTGATCCGGAGCGGACGCCGGTCCGTACATACCAGCGTCGAACCGTCCATCGAGTCATGTCCCCCAGCGAGGTTTGAAGATGCCCGCCGGCCTCTCTCCCGTCCACCTGATCATCATCCTGATCATTGCCCTGATCGTGATCGGCCCGGGCAAGCTGCCCGAAGTCGGGGCCGCGCTCGGCAAGAGCATCAAGGAGTTCCGCAAGGCGGCCAGCGATGTCACCGAGTCGACCGCGGTCGCCGCGGCGCCGGTCGCCGCGGCGCCGGTCGCCGCAGCGCCTGTGGTCGCCCCGCCCGTCGCCGCAGCGCCGATCGCGCCGATGCCAATCGTCGCCCCTGCCCCGATCGATCCGAGCCAGATGATCGAGCCGACCAGCACCGAGCCGCCCAGCGCCGGGTCCGCGTCCTAGTCGTCGGGCCATCGGACGCGGGACCACGGACGCCGTCCGATGACCGATGAAACGCTGCCGGCCGAGGTCGCCCCTGCGGTGACCGGTACGCTCGAGGCGACGGTGATGCCGTTGCTCGATCATCTCAACGAGCTGCGCAACCGCGTCTTCAAGGCAATCCTGGCCGTCCTGGTTGCCAGTGGCTTTGGCTGGTTTGCGGCGACCACGGTCCGCAACTACCTGCTCGACCAGCTGCCCGGCCGCAAGGCCCAGGTCCTTGGTCCGGGTGACGCGTTCTTCATCCAGATCAAGATTTCCCTGACGATCGGGCTGATCCTGGCGATGCCCGTCCTGCTGTACCAGTTGTGGGCGTTCATCGCCCCGGGGCTCACCCCGGCTGAGCGGCGCACGATCCGCCCGTGGATCCCGCTGGCCTTCCTGCTGTTCGCGATCGGGGTCGGGATCGCCTACCTTGTCCTGCCCTACGCGATCGCATTCCTGCTGGGCTTCACCGACAGCCAGCTGGTCAACGGGATCGCGGCCACGCCCTATTTCGACTTCGTCACGACGCTCTTTCTGGCCTTCGGCCTGATCATGGAATTTCCGATCGTGCTGTTCGCCCTGTCCCTCGTCGGGATCATCACCTCGGCCTGGTTGTCGAAGAACCGGCGGATGCTGATCCTGGGGATCGCCGCGTTCTCGGCGCTGATCACCCCCGGTGGCGACCTGGTCAGCCCAACCGTCCTGGCGGTGACGATGTACGTCCTGCTCGAGCTGACTCGGATTGTCATCAAGCGGTCCGGCCGCTGACCCCAGTCGCGGTCGGCTGCTGATCGGCAACGGTCGGGCGTAGACTGCCCCCGTGGCCTCCACCCGACGACCGATCGACGCGGCCCTGCTGCCCACCGAGGATCCGGAACCGGACCAGCATGTCGTCATCCTGAGTGGGCTCTCCGGAGCCGGCAAGACGGCTGCGACAAAGCTTTTCGAGGATCTCGGTTACACCTGCGTCGACAACCTGCCGGGCGAGCTTCTGCCCGGACTGGCCGAGCTCGTGTCCGAGGACCGCCAGCGCTTCGACCGCGTTGCGATCGTGCTCGACGTGCGCGCCGGGGATGCCTCGCTGGCCCTGGCCGCCATCCGGGGGGCGCTGGAAGGGCGGGGGATCCGGCCGCAGCTGTTCTTCCTCGAGGCCCGTGACGAGGTCCTGATCCGGCGGTTCTCCGAGACCCGTCACCGTCATCCGCTGGCAGATCAACGCGGGATCGCCAGCTCGATCGCCGAGGAGCGCCGTGTCCTGGATCCCGTCCGGGACGAGGCGGACGTGGTGGTCGACACATCGGACCTGTCGCTGCGCGAGCTGCGCGAGCGAATCTTCGCCCATCTGGGTGAGCAGCAGGCGACCGATCGGCTGGTGATCCAGCTGATCAGCTTCGGCTTCAAGTACGGCGTGCCCCTCGAGGCCGACCTTGTCTTCGATGTCCGGTTCATGCAGAACCCGTACTACATCGAGGAGCTTCGCCAGCTGTCGGGCCTGACCGAGGCCGTCCGCACCTACGTCCTCGGCCAACCGGTGACCGAGCGCTTCCTCGCCTTCCTGCGCGAGTTCCTGACGTTCGCGGTGCCGGCCTACGTCGGGGAGGGCAAGACCCGCTTGACGATCGGGATCGGCTGCACGGGCGGCTATCACCGCTCGATTGCCATCGCCGAGGCGCTGGCCGGCTGGCTGACCGACGAGGATCTGGGCATCGTTTCGGTCTTCCACCGGGAGCTCGACCGAGCGTGACCGTCCGGCGCCGGCTCACCGCGATTGCCGGCCTGCGCCGCTGGCTGACCTCGGGCATCGGGATCAAGCGCTGGCTCGCGGTCGTTTTCGTGGGCGAACTCGGCCTCGCCCTGGGCGGCGCCTTTGCCCTCCGCCAGGTCTATCGCGATGTCGTCATCGACGGGCCGCTGCAGGGTCTCCTGTACGTGGTCACGCTCCAGTTCCTGCCGTACATCCTGCGCGGCCTGATCCTGGCCAGTCTGGGCGTCGGAATCTTCCTGTACGGCTCGTACCGGGTCCTCCAGATCCTGATGGGACCATACCGATCGGCGAAGGACGAGCAACCCCTGGTCGAGCTCATCTACCAGAAGCGGTTCCTCGCCCGCGGCCCGAGAATTGCCGCACTGGGTGGGGGCCACGGCTTGTCCACCCTGCTCCGGGGGCTGAAGGAGCACACCAGCAACCTGACCGCGATCGTGACGGTGGCCGACGACGGTGGCTCGTCGGGCAAGTTGCGCGACCAGCTTGGCGTCCCGGCGGTCGGTGATATTCGCAACTGCCTGGTCGCCCTCGCAGACGCCGAACCGTTAATGAGCGAACTCTTCCAGTACCGCTTCCCCGGGGAGGAGGCGCCCGCCAGCCTGGCCGGTCACGCGATCGGCAATCTCCTGATCGCGGCGATGACCGCCGTCGAGCAGGGTGACTTTGAAGAGGGCGTCCGGCGGATGAACCGGGTCCTGGCGGTCCGTGGCCAGGTGGTTCCGGCCACTGCCACGCCGGTCGTCCTCCACGCGGCCCTGCGCGACGGCTCGCTCATTGATGGTCAATCGCGGATCACCAAGACGTCGGAGATCGACCGGGTCTGGCTCAGTCCCGAAGGCGTCCACGCGTGCGAGGATGCGCTGGCGGCGATCGCCGAGGCCGATGTGATCGTGATCGGTCCCGGCAGCTTGTTCACCAGCCTCCTGCCAAGCCTCCTCCTGCCCGAGATTCGGGCGGCCCTGGCGGCCTCGCCGGCCCTGCGGATCTACGTCTGCAACGTGTCCACCCAGGCCGGTGAGACCGACGGTTTCGACCTTGCCGACCATGTCGAGGCCCTCGAACGGCACACTGCTCACGGCCTGGTGGACATCGTCCTGGCCAACAACCGGATGAACGCGACCGCTTTCGCTGATGGGCAGCGCGAGTCGGTTCGACTGCGCTGGCCTCCATCAGGCCCGCGTCCGGCCCGCCTCGTCCTGGACGACCTGGTCGATCCGGCCAGCCCGATCCACCACGACCCGGAACGCCTCGCTGCCGCCATTCTGCGGATTGCGGAACGGGAGGGCGCGGCTCGCCGCCGGACCGGGGTCGCCCGAACGGCGTGAGCGGCTCGGACCGGGACCTCGTGGCGGCTCTCCGAGCGGAACTGGCGGCGATCGACCCCCAGCGGTCGTGCGATCGCGTGGCGGAATCGGCCGGCCTCGGGCCCGGCCTGGTGACCCGCGAGGCGTCGATCGCGCGTCTCGCCGTCCGCCTCGGCCGGGAAACCGCGGCGTCCATCCGACCCGGCGTACGCCGCCGGACCAAGCATGTCCGGCTGGTCGATGCCAGCGGATCCGCCGGCATCGCCGGCTCGAAGGGTGAGCTCGAGGTCCCACTGTTCGAGTGGTCGACAGCCGCCGACCATTGCCGGCTCGCCTGGCTGCGCGGGCGGTTCCTTGCCCGGGGCTCGCTCAGCCTGTCGGCCGGCCGGGCCCACCTCGAATTCGTCGTGTCGCCCATCGAGGCGCCGGTCCTCGCGGCCCGGCTGGCCGAGCTCAATGCTGCGGCGTCCTGGCGGATCCGGCGCGGCCGGGGCGTCGTCACCTGGAAGAGCGCCGAGACCATCGGTACATTCCTGCGCCGGATCGGGGCCGGTTCGGCGATCCTCGAGCTGGAGGCGCGCCAGGTGTCGCGGGCGGTTCGGGGCGAGATGAACCGGGTGATCAATGCCGAGTCGGCCAATCTCCAGCGGGCGGTCGTCGCCGCCAGCCGGCAGCTCGCCGCGATCAGCCGGCTCGAGGCAGAGGGCCGCCTGGCGGAGCAGCCTGCAGTGGTCCGCTTGGCCGCTGCTGCCCGCCGAGCGACGCCCGAGGCTACCCTGGCCGAGCTCAGCGAACACCTCGAGCTGCATCGGTCGACGGTTCAGCGGGCCCTCGAGCGGATCGAACGGCTGGCCACCGAACCCGAATCGTCGGGAGTGGCATGATTCGGTGATGCGCCCGGTCATCATCGCCGCGAACTGGAAGATGAACACGACCCCGGCCGATGCCGCCGGGCTGGCCACGACGGTGGCCGAGCGGACCAGGGTGGCCGACGTCGAGCGGGTGATCTGCCCGCCATTCGTCTGCCTGCCCGCGGTTCGGGCTGCACTAGCCGCAACTCCGGCCGGGGCCGGGGTCGGGATCGGCGCCCAGAACGTGCACCACGAGTTGAGTGGCGCCTACACCGGGGAGGTCGCCGCGTCGATGCTGGTCGGCCTGGCCGATTGGGTGATCCTCGGTCACTCAGAGCGACGGCGAGATGCCGGCGAGACCGATGCCCTGATCGGCCGCAAGCTTGGTCGAGCCATCGAGGCCGGCCTTCGGCCGATCCTGTGTGTCGGCGAGCAGCTCGGCGAGCGGGAGGCCGGCCTGGCCGAGGCGGTGGTCGCGGCCCAGTTGCAGGGCAGCCTGGCCGGCTATGCCGATGATGACGCGGCCCTCGTGGCCTCTGGTTTGGTGATTGCCTACGAGCCGGTCTGGGCGATCGGCACCGGTCGGACGGCCCGGGGCGTCGATGCCGCGACGATGGCCGAGGCGATCCGGGCAGCCGTCGCCGGCCTCGGGGCCGGGTCGCTGGACCTGGCCGCGTTTGCGGCCGACCTGCCGGTCCTGTACGGCGGAAGTGTCACGGCCGCCACGGCCGGCGAGTTCCTGGCCGAGCCGGCAATCGACGGGGCCCTGGTCGGGGGTGCCTCGCTCAAGGTCGACGAGATGGCCGGGATCGTGGCCCGGGCCGGTCTGACCGCGGCCGGCAGGCGAGCGGCCGCAGGCGGCAGCAGGTGACCCAGCTTGTCCTCCTGCGCCACGGCGAGAGTGACTGGAACCGCGAGAACCGGTTCACCGGGTGGACCGACGTCGACCTGTCGGAGACGGGGCTGCGCGAGGCCCACGAGGCGGGGCGCCTGATGCAGGCGGCCGGCTTCGCGTTTGACATTGCATTCACCTCGGTCCTGCGCCGGGCGATCCGGACCCTGTGGATCGGCCTGGACGAGCTCGATCGGATGTGGATCCCGGTCGTCAACGACTGGCGCCTGAACGAGCGCCACTACGGCGCCCTGCAGGGCCTGAACAAGGCCGAGACGGCCGCCCAGTACGGCGACGCGCAGGTCCATCTCTGGCGCCGGAGCTACGACGTACCGCCGCCGCCACTGGCCGAGGGCGATGAGCGCTATCCCGGCCTGGACCCACGCTATGCCGGCCTGGGCGCCGCCGAGCTGCCCCGCTCCGAGTCGCTCAAGGACACGGTGGCCCGCTTCCTGCCGGCCTGGCATGAATTGATCGTGCCCGCGATCCGCGCCGACAAACGAGTGCTGATTGCGGCCCACGGCAACAGCCTGCGCGCCCTCGTGAAGTACCTCGACGGCATCTCGGACGAGGAGATTCCGGGCCTGAATATCCCGACCGGGGTGCCCCTCGTCTACGACCTCGACCCGGACCTCAGGCCGCTCGGTCACCACTACCTGGGCGATCCCGCCCGGATCGAGGCGGCCGTTGCTGCCGTCGCCGGGCAGGCCCGAGCCCGGCCGGCGGAGGGCTGACGTGCTACCATCCCCCGGCTTCGCACCCACCAGTTGAGGTCACATCCCGGGTGAATCCGTTCCTGAGCATCGGCCAGATCATCGTCGGCCTGGCCGTCATCGCGGCCATCCTGCTGCAAGCCCGTGGCACCGGCCTATCGGGTACCTTCGGCGGTGATTCGGCGGTCTACCGCAGCCGGCGCGGCGTTGAGCGCCGGTTGTGGCAGTTCACGATCGTCCTGATCGTCCTGTTTGTCCTCTTCTCGCTGGCCGCCTACATCTACACCCCGGTCTGACCCGCCGTCCCGCGGATCCCGCGCGACCGGCGGCCGCACGAGGCGTGATTGTTGACCCAGCGTGATCGCGGCGTCGTGGCCGCCCTGTCGGCCCTGCTCGTGATCCTGGCTATCGTCCTGGCCGTTCCGACCTCGCCGCCCAAGGCCCAGGCCATCGGGCCGAGCGCATCTGCAAATGTCAGTCCCGAGGCCAGTGCGAGCCCGCTGGCCCCGCCGTTCTACCGCGAGGGCGTGGTTGGGGCCCCGAGCTCGATCACTCCGGTCACGGCCAGGACGGAGGCCGATCGCGAGTTGAGCCGGCTCGTCTTCTCGGGCCTCGTGGCCCGCGGTACCGGAGCGACGTACGTGCCCGATCTCGCCGCGTCGTGGACCGTCGACCCGGGCGGCCGGAACTGGACGTTCGTGCTGCGCTCCGATGCCCGCTGGCAGGACGCCCAGCCGGTTACCGCGGACGACGTCGTGTTCACGGTCGGGCTGCTCAAGGATCCGGCATATCGGGGAGCACTGGCCAATTCGTGGCGCGAGGTGACCGTGGCCAGGATCGACCGGTTGACTGTCCGCTTCACCCTCGCCACGCCCCTGGCGGGGTTTCTCGAAGACGCCCTCGTCGGCCTCCTTCCGGAGCACCTGCTGAGCGGAACGGCCGTCACCGAGCTGGCCGATGGGGCGTTCTCCCGGCAGCCGATCGGTTCGGGACCATTCCGGCTGGTCAGCTGGGATACGACGTCGGCCGAACTCGCGCCGGCCACGACGGCGATCCCTGCCCCCGCTCTGCCCGGGCTCGAACTGAAGTTTTTTGCCGACAGCGCGGCCATGACCGAGGCGTACCGGGCGGGTTCCGTCGACGCGGCCGTGGGTCTCACCCCGACCGATGCCCGGACACTTGCGGCGCTGCCCGGCTCGCGCCTGCTGGACTACCCGGCGACGACCCTGGCCTCGATTGCGATCAACCTGCGGCCGGGTCATCCGGAACTGGCGCCGGCCGCTGTCCGGCGGGCCTTGCTCCAGGTCCTCGATCGGCCGGCGATGATCCGGGACGTGCTAGGCGGCAAAGGTAGCCAGGCCGACTCGCCCGTACCGCCGAGCTCGTGGGCCTTCGATCCGATCGCCAGCGCGCCGGTCGGCTCGAACCCGGCCGCCGCGGCCACGGCCCTCAAGGCGGTCGGCTGGAAGAAGGTAGCCGCTGGCTGGCTCGCCCCCAAGGCCAAGGTCCCATTCGCGTTTGTCCTGATCAGTCCCGACCAGGCCTCGAATCCGATCGCCTTTGGGGCAGCCGAGCTTGCGGCCAGTCAGTGGCGCGCCTTCGGCCTGAAGGTGACTCACGTTGGTCTCGCCCCGCCGGATCTGGTCGCCCGCCTTGGTGCCGGGACGTTCGCAGCGGCCCTCCTCGAAGTGAACATCGGGATCGACCCGGACCTGTATCCATTGTTCGCCTCGAGCCAGGCGGTGTCGGGCGGAGCCAACCTGACCGGGATCCAGGATTCGGCACTCGATGCGCTGCTCGTCGCAGCGCGCTCGCCTCGTACCCTGGCCGCCCGAAAGGTGGCGTTTTCGAAGCTCCAGGCAGCCCTGGTGGCCGACCCTGCAATGCTCCCGCTGTTCTACCCGGACGCCCTCATCGTGCTTGATTCGCGGGTCCAGGGACCCACGATTCGGGCCTTGGGCGACCTCAGTGACCGCTATTGGGATGTGCTAACATGGCGCCTCGCCGACGGGCGGTAAGGAGCCTTGCCGTGCGTTCGGGGATCTCGCCGAGGTGGCGGAATCGGTAGACGCGCTAGCTTCAGGAGCTAGTGTCCGCAAGGGCGTATGGGTTCAAATCCCTTCCTCGGTACCAGCCCTCGTCAGCGGGATCCCTCAAGGCGCGGAACACCTGCCCAGGTGGCGGAATTGGTATACGCGTACGTTTGAGGGGCGTATGAGGCAACTCATCCGGGTTCAAGTCCCGGCCTGGGCACCACATCGCCAGATCTCGTGAACGGCGGTCCCGCTGGTGGACCGCCGTTTCGGATTCGTGGGTCGCGCCGGGGGCGGCCGCCGCAGCCGTCGCGTCGGTCGCAGCCGTTCCGGCGCTGGCGATCCGGCTCGACATTCTCGGGCCGACCGCAGCCCGCAGCACCCCCGGGCTCCGGTTATCCTCCGGCCAGCGGGCGGTTAGCTCAGTTGGTCAGAGCGCCTCGTTTACACCGAGGAAGTCACTGGTTCGAGTCCAGTACCGCCCACCACGCTCGACACCGACGCCCTCCACCGGCCACTCGACGGGTGTGAACGGGCGACCCGCCCGATCGACGAAGCTCCTGCCAGATGGCCCCCTCCAACTGGCCGCTATGGCAGTTGTCGTCCCAGCCCGGCCGGCAGGACAGTTACTGAAGCGTCGTATCAACGTGGCAAGTGTGCGCGAAGGACCCACCGCCGATGACCCTCGTACTCGATCGCCTGTGCAAGCGCTTTGGTGAGGTCCAAGCGCTCGACGGCCTGAGCCTAACGGTGAGCCCAGGCCAGGTCTTCGGGTTCCTCGGTGCCAACGGCGCCGGCAAGACTACGACGATGCGGATCGTCCTCGGCTTCCTCAGGGCCGATGCCGGAACGGTTACGTGGGGTGGCCGGGAGGCCCGGACGTGGCCGCGCCGCACGTGGGGCTATATGCCCGAAGAGCGCGGGCTCTACCTGCGCATGCCGGTCCTGGAGCAACTGGTCTACTTCGCCTCCCTCTACGGCATGCCTCGCCACGAGGCCCGTGACGCGGCCCTGACGTGGTTGTCTCGCTTCCGGATCAGCGAGTACGCGGATCGACGAGCCGAGAGCCTCTCGAAGGGTAACCAGCAGAAGGTCCAGTTCATCGC
>JBBRIM010000029.1:0-18136 GCA_038221095.1 Candidatus Limnocylindrales bacterium | reverse complement strand
GCTATACCCCCCAGGTTTCAGAGGCACACTCCCGACATTGTTCGAGCCCGTTCCGAGCAACTTCGGAGGCAGTTCATCCCGGCCCACGCTCAGCCCGGCACATTCTGCGCAGCCGGCACGGAGAAGGCAGTGGGTAACGGCCAGCGAAGACCGTCAGTGAAACATGGGAGGTATGCGCGAACCTCCCAAACCCCTCGACCAACCGGTTCGTCTCAAATGTCGCCTCCAGCCACGGCCTTACGGCGCAATCTGGCGCGCGATTCGCCGAGATGCGGGGCGTTGTCAACCGCTGGCAGCTAGTCGGGGTCTACGGGGGCCCCGGTTCAGGCCCCAAACGACCCGGATCCAGCCGAAACCGCGCCACGAGGCCGGCACTGGGCCCCGGCACGAGGCCGGCACTGGGCCCCGGCACGAGGCCGCCAATGACGATCAACCTCGCCCGCGCTAGGAGGCGCCCGGCGAAGCCCCGTTGATGATGTCGCTTGGCGCGGCGACCGGGATCGTGATCTTGTCCCCGATCTTGATGCTGTTGGGGTTCTTGATCTGGGGGTTGGCAGCCAGGAGCTGGGCGGTCGTCAGGCTGTACTTCTTGGCGATCTTGGTGAGGTTGTCGCCGGCAGCCACGGTATAGACCTGGGGCGTGGCCACGGCGGCGGCCGAAGACGACGGCCCGCCCGAGCTCAGCCCGCTGTCGGATGGCCCCGCCGAGACGGGCGGTGTCGTCGCCCCTGGGGAGCCGCCGAAGTTGAGCAGGAATGGCAGGGCGATCATCAGCGCCGCCGCGATCACCAGCGCGCCGAGGGCCAGGGCGACCCGCGGGATCGCGGGCATGCCCATCCGCGTCTTGAGAGTCGGGTAGGCCTCGTTCCGACGCGATCGTTCCCAGGCCGGCCGTGCCGGATCGTGGCTCGCCGAGGCCGGCCGGCGGGAAACCTGGTTCGTTGCCCGCCGACCCGGCGAAGCGACGGCCGAGGCCACCGGCTGGATCGGCTCGCCGTCATCCTCGTCCCGTGGATCGGCCGGAGCTCCACGCCGGGCAACAGGCTGGCGGGCCTGCCGCGCCACCCGGTCGGCCTCGAGCGAACGATCGAGGTCGTCCAGTTCCGGATCGTCGGGTGGGCCCGATCGGGTTTCGTTCAACCAGCGCGAACCGGCCAGGCCCGCAGAGGCTCCACCGGCCAGGCCCGCAGAGGCTCCACCAGCAAGGCCGGCTGAGGCCCCACCGGCAGCGGCGGCTGACCCGCCTCCGGAGAGGAAGGCGGGCGCCTCAGCGTCATCCGGGTCGCCGTCGGCGTCACCGGCCCAGGCTGGCGGCGCGGCCCAGTCCCGGCTCTTCGGACGGCCCGGGGGCAGATCGTCGGGTGCGCCTGAGGCCGGCGAAGATCCGCCGTCCCTCGGGTTATCCCGCCGCTCGTGCTCAGGGGCCGGAAGCGGGTCCAGGCCACGGCCCGGTCGGGCGAGGCCGGCGAGTTCGTGCTGCTCGGCGCCGGTGGGGGGCTTTGCCCTGGCGGCCTCGCGCCGCGCCCAGTCCTGAAACGTGGGGCAGGCGGCGAAACCCGGTGACAGGCAGAACGCCTCCTGGTGAGCGATCGCGCGGGGCGCGGGGCGGACCTCGGCGAAGCAGCGATGGCGATGATCCGGCACATTGGCGCGGGCATCGCGGTCGTCCTCGAACGCCACGAACGGACAGGCGAGCGGACCGACCGGGGTTGGCTCCGTCATCGACGCGATGATACCGCCCCGATCCCCGCAGCGGGCGGCGTCCGGGCCGGCATGGTCGAGGAATTCGCGAGCCGCGGCCATCCGGGACTGATCATGTTTGACAGGCTCGCGAATCGCTCGGAGACTGCACGTGATCCACCATCATCGAAGGAGATGCCCGATGTCCCGTTTCGCCAACCGGTTCGTGCAGGCGCTCGCGCCGACGGCGGTGGTCCGCGCCCATTGCGACATTCCCTGTGGCATCTACGACCCCCATGGCGCGGTCCTGGCCGCCCAGACGGTCGCCAAGATGGTCGACCTGATCAACGGCCTCGAGGGCACCACCGTCGCCGACCGCAACAAGTTCGCGCGCTGCGTGACGGTCAAGGAGCAGCACGCCGAGCTGGTCAAACACGAAGTCCAGGTCATCTGGTCCGACTACTTCAAGCCCGAGCATCTCGCGGCAAACCCGGACCTGCACACCAAGGTCTGGAACCTGCTCAAGCTGGCCGGCAAGAACAAGCAGAGCGTGGATGCCGAGGCAGCCGCTCAGCTCCAGGCTGCCGTCAAGGAGTTCTCGGACATCTTCTGGTCTACCAAGAAGTAGCCGGGAGTCGACTGATCGCGCTCACGGTCGAGCGGCCGCCCATCGAGGCGACCACCGGCTCCCACGAACTCGAGCCCAGCCGGCCGGTCAGGCCGATCCTGCCGGACCGACCCCAGCGAGGCGAGCAGACGGGCCGACTCTGGCGGGTGCTGGTCGCCGAAGGCTCAATGCGCCCGGCGCTCGAGCCGGGTGACTGGCTGTTCGTGGACCCGACCATCCGGCACTGGCCCCGGCGGGGCACGATCGTCGTCGTTCGGCAGCCTGCCAGCGGGATCCTGGTCGTCAAGCGGGTGGCCGGCCGGCCCGGCGACACCATTCGACTGACCAACGCCACCCACCGGCTCGGTCCGACCGAAGCCTGGCTGCTCGGGGATGCGCCCGACGTTTCGGTGGACTCGAGGACGTACGGAGCCGTTACCCTCGACCGCCTTGTTGGACGGGCCTGGCTGCGCTATGGGCCCGCCGGACGACCCCTCGGCCTGCTCGGGCACGTCCGCCGCCCGCGCTTCTGAGCAGCCGCCGGCGGAAGCCGGCCTCAGCCTCAGCCTGCGGCCACGACCTCGCGACCGAGCAGGTCGATCATCGCCAGGTCGCGTGGCACGAAGTCCTGGAGCATCAGCCGCTCGACCCCGAGTGCGGCCAGCTCGGCCACTCGTGCCCGCGCCTGCTCGGGCGGGCCGATGATCCAGGTCGCCTCGTGCCGGGCGAACCAGGCATCACCCTCGTCCTCGGTCCCAAAGCCGGCCAGGATGGCGCTCTTGCGCTCGGCGAGTTCAGTCGCGTCGGTGCCCACGAGCGTTCCGATCATCGCTGAACGAGTGATCGAGTGCGGGTCGCGGCCGATCGCCTCGCAGGCGGCATCAAGGGCAGCGTAGGTCGCCGCGATATGGGCGGGGCCCGTTTGGGTCACGTTGAACTCATCGGCGAACCGGGCGGCGATCCGCAGGCCGCGGGCCGAGCCACTCCCACCCACGATGATCGGCGGGTGCGGACGCTGGACCGGTTTCGGCCGGACGAGCGTGTCCGCCACGTTCCAGTGCTTGCCTGGGTAGGACCAGCCATCAGGCTCGGTCCACAGGCCATGGAGGATCGTGAGCGCTTCCTCGAGCATGTCGGCCCGTTCGGCGATCGGCGGGAATGGAATCCCGAAGCGGGCGTGCTCCTGCTCGTGCCAGCCGGTACCGAGCCCAACGTTGACCCGGCCGCCACTCATCTCGTCGACCGTGGTGACGATCTTGGCAAACGGACCGGGCAGCCGATAGGTCACCGGCGAGACCAGCGCCCCGAGCCGGATCGTGCTCGTGTCACGGGCCAGCCCGGCCAAAACCGTCCAGGCATCGGTCGTGGGCAGGTCCCCCGGCCCCGGAAAGCTCTGGTAGTGATCGGACCGGAAGAACGCCTCGAAGCCAGCCGCCTCGGCCCGCCGGGCAACGGCCAGCTGCTCGGCGTAGCTCAGGCCCTGCTGCGGCTCGAGCATGATCGCAAAGCGCATCGAAGCTGATCCTCCATTGGTCGCACGCCATGTCGCCGGGTCAATGGTTCAGCCTGACCGCGATCATCGCGGTTGACACGACTGTTCCCCCGGGTATGATAGTTCACCTAATGCGAACCATCGTTCAGACCCGCGAAGACCTGATCAGCTCAATTCTGGCCGATGTGGGCTGGTCGCTCCGCGAGCTCCGCTGCGCGTCGACCGAGAAGTTCGTCAAGCAGGGCATCAGCATGACCCAGGTTCATGTCCTGCGCCAGCTCGAACAGCACGGCACGATGTCGATGAGCCGGATCGCCGAACTCCTCGACGTCTCGCTCTCGAATGCCACCGGGATCATCGACCGGATGGCCGAGCGTGGCCTGGTTGAGCGAACGCGGGTGCCGGATGACCGGCGGGTCGTGCTGGTTCAGCCGGCTGCGGCCGGGATCGAGGCTCTCGACGAAACCGAGGGGATCAAGCTCGATCGGATGCGCTCAATCTGCACCCATCTGGACGACGCCCAATTGCGAAGGTTCATCAGGGTTGTCGGCGACCTGCGCACGGCAATCGCCGCGGAGTTCGGGATCGGCACCGAGTCGGCCAACGTAGCCCACCGTCACACGACGTCGGCTGACGATACTGCCAGGACGGCAGGGGAAGGGATTGATGAACGCGTATCCAACTGAAGATGTTCTCGAGACCCCATCGCTCGCGGAAGACCCGGCGCTCGGGCTCTCCCAGCGCGAGAAGATGGAGATCCTGTTCGCGGTCATGCTCGGGTTGTTCCTGGGCGCCCTGGACCAGACGATCGTCGGGCCGGCCCTGCCAACCATCGTGACCCAGCTGTCGGGCAACGACTACTACGTCTGGGCCGTCACCATCTACCTCCTGACCAGCACGATCAGCGTCCCGTTCTGGGGCAAGCTTTCGGATATCTACGGGCGCAAGCCGATCTTCCTGCTCGGCATCGGCATCTTCCTCGCCGGCTCGGCGCTATCGGGCCTCAGCCAGAACATGGGCATGCTCATCGCCTTCCGAGGCCTCCAGGGAATCGGGGCTGGCTCACTCTTCCCGGTTGCGCTGGCCGTCATCGGCGACCTGTTCACCCCAGCCGAACGGGGCAAGTACCAGGGCCTCTTCGGGGCCGTCTTCGGGATCGCCTTCGTCGTCGGCCCGCTCATCGGCGGGTTCCTGACCGAGAACATCGGCTGGCACTGGATCTTCTACGTCAACATCCCGATCGGCCTGGTCTCGCTGTACGTCATCTCGCGCCTGCTGCCGACGGTCAAGAAGGCCGGCGCGACCCGCAACTACGACATCCTCGGCGGGGTCATCTTCAGCATCGCGGTCGGCGTCCTGCTGGTCGGCCTGACCAACAAGCAGACGAACGACTGGACGGACAGGTCGGTCGGCGGGCTGATCGTGATCGGCCTGATCGGGGTCGTGCTGTTCGTCCTGGCCGAGTTCCGGGCGAAGGAGCCGATCATTCCACCGCACCTGTTCCGGATCTGGACCTACACCAGCTCGATGATCTCGACCTTCTTCGCCGCGTTCGCCTTCTTCGGGCTGATCGTCTTCCTGCCCCGCTGGTTCCAGACCGTGCACGGCTTCTCACCGACGAACTCGGGGCTGGCCATCCTGCCCCTGATGGTCGGGTTGATCATCAGCTCCGTCGGCTCGGGCCTGATCGTGGCCCGCACCGGACGCTACAAGTGGATGGTGGTCGGGGCGATCATCATCATGGCGATCTCCGCCGCACTGATGACCCAGCTCACGGTCGATACACCCCTGGCCGTCGTCTGGCTGTGGGTCTTCATCGCCGGCTTCGGCGTCGGGCCAACCTTCTCCGTCTTCACGATCATCGTCCAGAACGCGGTGCCCTTCAGGGAACTCGGGGTGGCGACCTCCACCCTGACCTTCTTCCGCCAGATCGGGGGTACCGTCGCGCTCGCCTTCGTCGGCACGATCTTCGGATCGACCTTCCAGCAGCAGCTCTTCCCCCAGATCGGGGCAGCCGGGGTTCCGGCTCCGGTCCTCGGCGGCCTGGGCCAGGCGGCTGGCGCTGGGGCTCTCGACTTCAACCAGCTGACCGGTGTCGGCGACATCGGCAAGTTGATCCTGGCCAGCCTGACGGATCCGCTCAGGTCACAGGTCGCGCCGGTCATCGACAACGTCGTGCAGGGCATCCACGCCGCGCTCAGCCTGGCGATCGCCCAGACCTTCTACATCGGCGTCGCGGCAGCGGTGATTGCGGCAATCGCCGCGGCCACGATGCACGAGCACGCGCTGCGCACCCATGACGCTCCGGCCGGCGCCTCGGTCCCGACCGTGGCGGGCCCCGCGCCAGCGGCCGACTGACCGAGCGGTCGGTAGCCTACCCAGGTCCGCCCCTCCTCGCAACCGACCCCGACGCAGACGATGCTCGGGGTCGGTCCGTCGTTCCGGGTAGGCTGAACCCGATGGACCCCCGCCCCGCCCCGTTCCCACCGGCGCTGCTCGCGCTCGGTGCGGCTTCCGCCGCCTTCCAACCGGTCCTCGCGATCGACGACCTGCCGGCGGGATCGATGCGCCGGATCAGCCGCGGCGACCTCGACCTGCTGATCGCCCATACCAGCACCGGGGTCATTGCGACCGACGACCGCTGCCCGCACATGTCGGCCCCACTCTCGATCGGTACGCTCGACGGCTGCATCGTCGATTGCCCGCTCCACAGTGGGCGATTCGACCTGACGTCCGGGGCGACCGTCCAGATGCCGACCACCGGTGGCCTGGACCCGGAGGGCCTCTACCACCCCACCTGGTCGCCCGTCGGCGGGTCACCAAAGGAAGATCCGCCGGGTCGCAAGGCTGAGGCGCGCCGGCTGACCCGTGTTCGGCTCCTGCGCTACTACCCGGTCCGGATCGTCGGCGACTGGATCGAGGTCGCGATCCCGTCCTGATCTCGGCACGCGCCGGCCAGGCCGGTCAGCTTCGGAGCTCGAGCTCCTCGGCCGGGTCGGGATGGTCGTCCCGGGCATAGGCCCTGATCAACCGGAGGACCTGGGCTGGGTCGTCGGTCACGTGGAAGAGGTGCAGGTCGTCGGCGTCGATCGTGGCGGCCGGGAGCTGTACCCGGCGCATCCAGTCGATCAGGCCGCTCCAGTACTCGTGGCCGATCAGGATCACCGGGAAGTGCTCGATCTTGCCGGTCTGGATCAGGGTCAGCGCTTCGAACAACTCGTCCATCGTGCCGAACCCGCCGGGCAGGATGACGAAGGCATCGGCGTACTTCACGAACATCGTCTTTCGCGCGAAGAAGTAGCGGAAGTCGACGCCCAGGTCGACATACTTGTTGAGCGATTGCTCGTGGGGCAACTCGACGTTGCAGCCGACCGAGATCCCGCCACCCTCCTGGCAGCCCCGGTTGGCCGCCTCCATCACCCCCGGCCCGCCCCCGGTGATGACGGCGAAGCCCGCCTCGGCGAGGCGCCGGCCGATCGCCCGGGCGAGCTCGTAGGTCTGGCTACCCTCCTTGATCCGGGCCGAGCCGAACACGGTGACGGCCGGACCGAGCGTTGCCAGGGCATCGAAACCGTCGACGAACTCGGCCTGGATCCGGAGGACCCGCCAGGGGTCCTCGCCCATGAAGGCCGGACGATCGGGCCGGGTGAGGAGCTTCTCATCCTCGGTCCGCTTCGAGCCGCGGTCCATCCGAGCAATCGTCCGCGGATCGACTGTCACCCGGCCGCGGCGCCGCCGCTCGCGCGATCCGGAAAGGGAGGGGTCCTGCTCGTCTGGCATCTGCCAAGCATGCACGAGAACCGGCGACACCGCTGCCCCTCGGCCACGCCGACGACGGCCACGCCGGGCGACGGGTCAGCCGGGACGGGCAACGGGTCAGCCGGGACGGGCGGTCGCGAGCCAGCCCTTCCAGGCCGGTTCGTCGCGGCCGGCACTGACCTCGTTGCCATAGCGCACGAGGGGCAGCCGGAGGAGGCGCTGGTCTGCGATCAGGCGCTCCTGCAACTCAGGGTCCGTCAGGCGCAGGTAGCCGAAGCCCGCCTCGCGGGCGGCCCGACCGTCGGCGTCGAGAAGCGCGCGCACGCCGAGCCGGTCGCTGAACCGGCGTAACTCGCCCGCGGCGATTGGTTTCCGGTTGAGTTCAACAAAGTGGATCGCGAAGCGACGCTCCTTGAAGAAGCGCAGGGCCGCCCGGGTTGGCTGGTCGTTGGCCAGACCGAAGACCTGGACCGAGGGAGCCGAGGACTGAGCCATGACGGAATCGTAGCGGCCCACTGGCGGTACCATCGTGTCAAGGAGGTAGCCACGGTGACGGTCTGGTTCACGGTTCAGCTCGACGATCAACCGGGCTCGCTGGCGCGGGTCGCCGGCGCCCTCGCCGGGCATGGGGTCAACATCACCGGCATCGTCGGCGTTGCTGAGGACACCGACGGGGCGCTGATGCTGACCACGAGCGATCCGGTCGCGACCCGGGTGGCGTTTGCAGGCCTGGGACTGGCGTTTGAGGAGCACGACCCAACGGGCGGACTCGAGCCCGAGCAGATGTCCGTCGCCGACCTCCGCCCCAGCCCCGGACGGTAAGCGCGCCCGGCTGATGCGGATCGCGACCTGGAACGTCAACTCGCTGAAGGCGCGCCTCGACCGGGTCGAGCAATGGCTGACGATCGCGTCGCCCGACGTGCTCCTGATGCAGGAGACGAAACTTGCCGACGAGGCGGCCCCGACGATGCCCTTCGCGATGGCCGGCTACGAACTGGCCCATCACGGCCAGGGCCGCTGGAACGGGGTCGCGATCGCCAGCCGGGTTGGGATCGCCGATGTCGTCACCAACTTCGGGGATGGCCCGATGGGCGTTCAAGGCCCCTGGGCCGTTGACGAGAGCACCGCCGATGAGCTTGGTCCCGAGGCCCGGATGGTCTCGGCCCGCTGCGCCGGGATCCGGGTGGTGAGCATCTACGCCCCGAACGGACGGGCGGTCGACAGCCCGTTCTACGCAGGCAAGCTGGCCTGGTTCGCGCGCTTGAGCCGCTGGCTCGAAGAGACCCAGGATCCGTCCGACGACCTGTTGATCGGGGGCGACTTCAACGTGGCCCCGGACGACCTCGATGTCTACGATCCGGCCGCCTACGTCGGGGCCACCCACGTCTCTGCGCCCGAGCGCGACGCGCTGGCCCGGCTGCGCGACTGGGGCATCGTCGACGTAGTCCGTCCGTTTCACCCGGAGGCCGGTTACTACACGTGGTGGGACTACCGGGCAGGCAACTTCCACAAGAACCTGGGCATGCGGATCGACCACCTGTACGCGACCCGGTCCGTGGCGGCTCGAGCGATGGCCGCCGAACGAGATCGCGACGCCCGCAAGGGCACCTTGCCGTCAGACCACGCTCCGCTGTACGTCGACCTGGCCTGACCGGCGCCGGTGACCCGGGCGGGCCGGCGCAAGTTGGCCCGAGTCGCTAGGATTCGCGCCTGGCCCGGCTGGGCCGCCCGGGGAGCCCAATGACCGACGATCCAATCAACCGCCACGAAGATCCGGCGCCCGACCTCGAGCACGCGCTCGCGGCATACCTCGCTGCCCAGCGGATGTCCCGGCGCCAGCTCCTCGAGCGAATCGCGGCCGTCGGTGCCGCCGCTGCCCTGGCGCCCGTGATCGCCGCCTGCTCGGCCGGCCCTGCGGCAGCGACGGCCGCCGCCCAGCCCCGGGCTGCGGCCGCGGTCGAACCCGTCCCGCCGGCCGTTCCGGCTCCTGCCGCTGCGGTCGGCCTGGCCCCCGCGGCCGCGACCAGCTCCCACGTGGTCGCCCGGATCATCGCCAGGATCGTCGCCCGAAGCTGACCCCGGCTCCCGCCACAACCCCAGACCGCTTCGTCCTGCACCGGACGAAGATGACCGACGAGCTCAGACCCAAATCGCGTCGATCTCCTGCGTCGGATGCAGTTTCAGGGGCGCCCTCTGCGGCTGATGCAGAACCGCGACGAGCAATGCGCGCAATTGGTCGCGCACCTTCATCTGATGCAGGTCGGGCCAGGCCAGCCGGGGCCAGGCCAGCCGGGGACTTACGACTTTGCGGCGGCGCGGGCCTTGAGTCGTGCCTCGGTCTTGGCCTCGGACGCGATCCCGCCGGTCAGATCGGTCTTCGTCGGCAGGGTGTCGTAGCGGACGCGAACCGTGCGTCGGCTCTCGATTCCGTCATTGGCGTAGCGATCGGCGCACATCAGGTCGAACGCGTGGACACTGGGCTCCTGGTTGGAGAAGCGACCCGCGACCCAGCTGCGTGACTTCGTGCCGCGCTGCTGCAGTTCGCAGACATGCCAATCCTGGCGATTGGTCACGTCCCAGAAGTCGAAGGCTTCACTTGCGTCGAAGCCCGGCGACGCGATCGTGGCCGGATCGAACAGCCAGTCGCACACGACCGTCGTGCGGTCCACCCCCTGGGGCACGAGCCGGTGGACGAGGACGTAGTCGGGGTGGATGGAGATGAACGTGTTCGGCCAGAGCACGTAGTAGTAGACCCGTCGTTCGTCGACCGGGGTGATCCCCGCCAGCGCCGGCCGGCCGTTGCGGTGGCCACCGTCGAGGGCCATCGTCTCGGCATGCGCGGCGAGCTCCATCCAGCCGCCCTCCCACGGGCCCTCGCTGGAGTAGTCCCCACCGAGGTCGTACGGCGTGAGCTTGTTGAGCTGGGGGTGCAGGCCCGGGCAGTGGTAGCACTCGGAGTAGTTCTCGGCGATGAACTTCCAGTTCGAGCTCACCTCGTAACGGGTCTGCCTGGCCGAGCGCAGCCCGCCAAAGTCGAAGCGGTCCCAGTGAGGCACGAGGTCGGCCAGGAACTCGGCCAGTTCCGGCCCGTCGGGATCAAGTGAAACGAAGACGAAGCCCTGCCATGCGGCGAGGCGGACCGGGGGCAGGCCGAAGGCCTCGAAGCTGAAGTCGTCGAGGTCCTCGGTGTGCTTGGCCCTGATCAGCTTCCCGTCGAGGTCGTAGATCCAGGCGTGGTACGGGCACTGGAAACGGACGGCCTTGCCGCAGGACTCCTCGACAACGGCCGTGCCGCGATGCTGGCAGATGTTGTAGAAGGCACGCAGGACACCGTCGCGGGCGCGGACAATGACGAGCGGCTCGCCGTCCTGCTCGGCCAGAAAGTACTCACCGGGCGCCCCGGCATCGGACTCGCGGCCAACAATCGACCAGTCTCTATGGACCCATTCCCGCCGCTCGAACTCGTGGATCTCAGGGTCGTGGTACGCCCGTCGAGGCAGGAGTGAGGCGGCTCGATACGGCCGGCGGATCGACGCCAGCTCGTCCGGAGTGAGGATCGCCATCGTGGTCTCCTGTCTGGCCGGCAGCCGGGCCGGCATTGATCTGCGCCGAGTCTAGTGTCCGGATTCGAACCCGACGGCCGAAGCAAGGTCGCCCGCTAACCCTGACCTCAGGCGATCTTCCGCTTGCGTCGATCCTTGAGGATCTCGCGGGCGGCATTGCGGCCGGGCAGCGCGGTCACGCCGCCGCCCGGGTGGGTCGATGAGCCGCACTGGTAGAGCCCCCGAATCGGCGTCCGGTAGTTGGCATAGCCGGCGGCCGGGCGCATGTGGAAGAGCTGGTTCAGGGTCAGCTCGCCATGGAAGATGTTGCCGCCGATCAGGCCGTACTCGTGCTCCATGTCGTACGGACTGATCACCTGGCGATGGACGATCGAGCTGCGCAGGTTCGGCGCAAGTTCGGTGTAGCCGTCGATCAGCCGGTCGGCAAAGGCCTCTACCTCCTCGCGGTGAGGCTCGGCATGCCACTCCTGGGGAACCCACTGGGCAAACATCGAGAAGATGTGCATCCCGTCTGGAGCGAGCGTCTTGTCGAGCGTGCTGGCGATGACGCCGTCGCAGTACGGCTCGGCCGAGCCGCGGCCCTGGCGCGCGTCGTCGAACGCCTGCTGGACATAGGCCATTGAATGGGCGAGTTCGATCGCGCCCGTGTGATGGGGCTGCAGGTTCGTGCCGGGATGGGAGGTGAAGTCAGGCAGCTCGCTGATCCCGAGGTTGACCTTGACCGTGCCGGACCGGCTGTCGAAATTGCGAACGTCGGAGACGAACTGGGCGGGCAACTGGCCCTCCTCGAGGAGGCGCAGGAACGTGATCTGGGGATGGGCGTTGGAGATGACCAGGTCAGCCCGGATCTCCTCACCCGATTCGAGCACGACACCGGCCACCCTGTCCCCGTCGGCCAGGATCCGGGCGACCGGTGCATTGAGCCGGACCTCGCCACCGTATTCCGTGACAGCGGCCGCCAGGTTCGTGCTGACGGCGCCCATGCCACCCTCGACAAAGCCCCAGGCACCGATCGGGCCGTCCGCCTCGTCCTCATCGACCGTGCCGATCTCGTGATGGAGGAGCACGTAGGCGGTGCCCGGCTCGTATGGCCCGGCCCACGTCCCGATGATCCCGTCGATCGACAGGCCAACCTTGATCCGGTCCGACTCGAACCAGTCATCGAGCAGGTCGGCGGCGCTCATCGTCATGATCCGGGTCAGGTCGGCCACGCCCCGGCCGCCCAGGCCGCGCAGCTTCCAGGCGAAGCGGAGCTGATCGAGCAGGTCCGGCAGCGAACGCGAGCCCAGCTTGGGCGGCGTCATCCAGAGGAGATGCCGAACCACCTGGGCGAGACCGTCCTTCCAGGCCACGAAATCGTCGTAGACATCGGCGTCGTGCTTGCTGAACTTGGCCATCTCGGCGTAGCGCCGGTCGCGATCCTCGTACATGACCACGCCCGAGCCATCCGAGAAGCTCATGAAGTACGGGCCCATCGGATAGACCCTGTAGCCGCGCTTCGGCAATTCCAGTTCCTTGATGATCTTGGGCGGCATCAGGCTCTGGACATAGGACAACGAGCTCACCTTGAAGCCCGGCCAGGGCTCCTCGGTGACGGCTGCGCCGCCGATCACGCCGCGGCGCTCAAGGACGAGCGGCTTGAACCCGGCCTTGGCGAGATAGGCGGCGCAGGCGAGTCCGTTGTGGCCGCCGCCCACGAGGATCGCGTCAAATGGCTCTGTCATGCCCGGCATTCTGTCTGGAGCCAGCTTGGCACCGGCTCGGCGTCCCGTCTGGTGCGCCCCCTGTTCCGTCAAGCGCGACGCTGGTCCGGCTGAGGGAATACCGGGCCGGGGCCTGGGTGAGCGCGGTCAGCGGCACCGCGGTCTCAGGCCGGCGGCACCACGGCCGGACCTCGCCAAACCGCCGCACCTCGGCCTGAGGGCCGGACCTTGGCCTGAGCGCCGGACCTCGGCCAAACCTGCACCAGGTGAATGACCGCGACTTACCCGATCGCCGATGGGTCAATTTCCTGCAGCGCATGCCGAGGAACGAGCGGTCGTGCTGCCGGTCGGTCGGATGTCGGCATCCCGTGCCGGAAGACGACCAGCCCGAGCCCGGACCTCGTCGCGCTCATTCATCTGATGCAGCCGTGCGCTCCGTTGCAGCCGGGCACCCTGTTGCAGCCCGGCGAGGTCCCGGTGAGCCACGCCTCAGGCCGGCCTGCATCCGCCTGAGGGCCCGCCCTGCTTCGGCCCGGCGGGCCCTTGAGCCGCCACGTGCTCGCTGCATGAGCATGCCGAGCACACGAAGAGGCTGTAGCCCTCGTCGCTCCCTCTCGGTGCCCCGGTACCTGTCATCGCAGACCGCGCTGCACGCTCGATGGCGCCGACCCGCTGTCAGCCGGTGCGCCTGGACCCGGGGAACGCCGACCTTCGGGCGCCTCTTGCCCTCGGAATGCTCATCCAGCGAGCACGGCCGGGCTGAAGGCTCGAGCGCTGGGTGCCCGCTGCATTGGCTTGGGGCCGATGCGAAGTGGCGGGGCACTTATCGACCATCGTTGTGCTCAGCGCCCTTGGACTCGGCACGAGGCGTCTCAAGACCGCGCAAAGCCCTGCCGGGACCGCACTGGGCTCCGTCGGGACCGCGCAAGCCCTGCCGGGACCGCGCTGGGCTCCGTCGACGTCGGTACACTCCCCGGGTGACCCACTCCACCGTTCCGCCGATCGTTCCTGACTTCCGGGCCCGGCTGCGATCGGGCGAGTTCCTGGTCGGGACGTGGCTGACGATCCTCGATCCGATCGTGCCCGAGCTGCTCGCCGGGAGCGGCTTCGACCTGCTCGTGGCCGACGGCGAACACGGCGCAGTCGCCACCGCGGACCTCGTCCAGATGGTGATCGCGACCCGGGCGGCCGGGGTGCCGGTCCTGTACCGGGTTGCCGCCAACGAGCCGGTCCGGATCATGCATGCCCTCGACGCGGGCGCGAGCGGCGTCGTCATTCCCCAGGTTCGGACGGTGGCCGACGTCGAGCGGGCGGTGGCCTGGTGCCGCTATCCGCCGATCGGCCTGCGCGGGATTGCCCCTCGACGGGTCTCCGAATACGGGCGAACAACGGCGGCATACCTCGGGTCAGCCAACGAGACCGTTACCTGCTGCATCCAGATCGAGACCCGCGAGGCACTCGAGTCGCTCGATGCGCTCCTGGAGGTCCCCGGCGTCGACACGATCCTGGTCGGCCCGAATGACCTGGCCGCCTCGCTCGGCCACACCGGCCAGATCGGGGATCCCGAGGTCGAGACGGCGATCGCCCAGGTCCTCGAGCGTGCGCAGGCCCACGGCATCCCCGCCGGGATCTGGACCCAGTCAGCGGCGGTGGCCCGTCGACGCCACGCCGAGGGCTTTCGCTGGGTCACCGTGATGGCCGACTACGGCTTCATCGTCGCCTCGGCCGACGCGACAGTCCGCGAGATCCGCGAGGGCCTCGCCGGCTGACCCTGGTCCGCGCCCGCTGACCCTGGCCGGCCAGGCCCGCCCATTCCCTACCCGAGGTCGACGATCTCGTGCCAGAGGGGGATGTGGGTATTGAGGCCGAGGGCCTTGATCTTCGGCTCGAGAGCAGCCTGGGCATCTGGATCGCCGTGGACGATGAAGACCGTCTTCGGCCAGCCGGGGGCGCCGGCGGGCTTGCCCTTGGCGAAGTTGCCGACCCAGTCGAGCAGCTCGGACTCGTCGGCATGGGCACTGAAGCCACTGATCGAGCGGACCTGGCAGCGGACCCGCCTGACCTGGCCGTCGAGCTTGATCGTGGTTGCGCCGGCCTGCAGGTGGGCACCAAGCGTCCCAACGCCCTGGTAGCCGACAAAGAGGATCACGGCCGTCGGATCGTCGACCAGGTTGCGCAGGTGTCCCACGACCCGGCCGCCGGTGAGCATCCCATTCGAGGCCACGATCATGTACGGCCGAGGGGCCCGGGCAATCGCCTCGGAATCCCTCACGTCGTTGGTGATCGTCTGCTCGGGGTAGTCGAGCGGGTCGTCATGGGCCGCCAGCAGGGCCGTCGTCTCAGCGTCGTAGTAGTCGGGGTGGTGGCGGTAGACGTCGCTGGCCTTGGAAGCCATCGGTGAGTCGAGGTAGAGCGGGAGCAGCGGAATCCGGCCGGCCTCGATCAGGCGATGCAATTCCCAGACAACCTCCTGGGTCCGCCCGATCGCGAATGACGGGACCAGCAGGACCCCGTCGTGGTCGGCCACGAGCTTGACCGCGTCGGCCAGGAGCTGGTTCGATTCGGCCTCCGGTTCGTGCTCGCGACCGCCGTACGTCGACTCGATCAGGACATAGTCGGCATCGGTCACGACGGTGGGGTCGCGCAGGATCGGGGTTCCGGTTCGGCCGAGGTCGCCCGAGAAGACGAGTCGGGTCTCCGGCCCGCCGTCGGTGTCGGCCACCCGCAGGCGGATGATCGCCGAGCCGAGGATGTGGCCCGCGTCGACGTACGTCGCGTGGATCCCCGGGGCCACCTCGATCTCGCTGTCGTAGTCGATCCCGCGGAAGGAGCCCAAGGCTGCCTGCGCGTCCTGGGCGTTGTAGAGGGGCTCGTCAAGGCTCGTATCGAGTACGGGCGGTTGCTGCACCAGGGCCTGCTCGGGATCGCGCGCCACGGCGGTCGGTGGCGGAACGACGAGCGCCGCGTCGAACCGACGAGCGCCAAAGTGCGCTGGGTCGACCCGCGGATCGGCGAAGTTCCGTCGCTCGCCGACCGGGATCGCCACCGGCGGCCGGCCACCATCGTCGTTCGACTCACCCTGGCTCGCGGCCCGGGCAGCCGCTGCATTGGCCGGGTCGAGCCTGCCGTCGAGGCCGTCGGCAGCGAGGCTCTCGGCCGCTGTCAGGGCAGCCTGGTCACGCTGCTCGAAGGCGGCCGCCCTGGCCGGGTCGCGTTTTTCGCGGCGGACCTGGCGCTTGGCGAACTCCTCCTGGAGCTTGCCCGAGTCGAGCAGCACCAGCGTGGCCAGCTCGACCGTTCCCTTCGTCGCCCAGATCGGTCCCCTGAAGCCGGCCTTGACGACGTGGGGGATCAAGCCACAGTGATCGAGATGGGCGTGGGTGAGCAGGATCGCGTCGATCCGGGCGGGATCGTAGGCCAGCGGAATCCGGTTTCGAATCGACTCGTTGGGGCTGCCCTGAAACATCCCGCAATCGATCAGGATCTGGGCCCGGGCGGTGGTCAGGAGGTATTGGGAGCCGGTCACGGTTGTGGCGGCGCCGAGGAATTGAAGATGCATCCGCTGAGTCTGCCACTGCCGGCGACCCGTCGTCGTGCCGGTGGTGATCCAGGCAGGCCCCTGGTGGCGCATCATCCCCGAGAACTGATCGCGCCGGCCAAATCGGCCGGGCCGTCATTCGCATTCGCAGCAAGGAGTGCGTTCGGAACGTGGCCAGCTATTCGTTCGTGACCATCAGGCGGATCGAGTCGCCGATCGCGTCGGTCTATGGCGCGATCCAGGACTCGCTCGCCTGGCCGACCTGGTGGCACACCGTGACCCGGGTCGAGGAACTCCGGGCAGGCGACCAGCACGGCATTGGCAGCGTCCGGCGTTACACGTTCAAGGGCAAGCTGCCCTACGCGCTCGCCTTCGACCTGCGCGTTGACACGATCGAGCCGCCGACGGCGCTGGCCGGCACCGCCAGTGGTGAGCTCGCCGGGACCGGGGTGTGGACCCTCAGCCAGGACGGCCCTGCGCTGACCACCGTCCAGTACGACTGGAATGTGCGGACAACCCGCTGGTGGATGAACCTGCTCGCGCCCATTGCCGGGCGCGTCTTCCGGGCCAACCACGACTTCGTGATGTCGGACGGCCTGGAGGGCCTGACCAGGCTCCTCGGGGTCAAGGCGATCTCCATCCGGGCAACCTGACCGCCGGGGCGGGGCAGCCAGCCAAGCCGGTACCATCGCCGGATGCGCGAACGCTGGCTCTCCCGCTCGATCCTCCCCCACCTGCCCGGCCTGCTGCTCGGCCTGGTCCTGTTCGGGCTGGGGATTGCCCTGATGGTCCAGGCTGGACTCGGGCTGGGACCGTGGGAGGCGTTCCACCAGGGCATCGGCCGGCTGACCGGTGTCGAGCTCGGCACGGTGAGCGTCGTCCTCGGCCTGCCGATCCTGGCCTTGTGGTGGCCCCTGGGCGAGCGGCCGGGAATCGGCACGATCCTGAACCTGCTCCTGATCGGCACCTCGACCAACGTTGGGATCGCCGTCGTGCCGGCCGCCACGGGCAGGCTGGGGCAGGTGGCCATGATGCTGGCCGGAGTCGCCGTGATCGCCCTTGGGTCGGGCCTCTACCTCGGTGCGGATCTCGGGGCGGGACCGCGCGATGGATTGATGACCGGGATCCACCATCAATTCGGCCTGTCGATCCGGCGGGCACGCACGGCGATCGAGCTGACCGTCCTGATCGCCGGCTTCCTGCTGGGCGGCACGATCGGGATCGGGACGGTCGTCTTTGCGCTGGCCATCGGCCCACTGGTCCAGGTCTTCCTGGGCATCTTCGACCGCGACGGCAAGGTAGCCCGGCGCCGGACGATCACCCTCGAGGCCGACGTCACCGGCGCGGAGTAGGCGCGGAGCGGGGGCGGAGGGCGGCTAGCCGACCGGGATGACCACCAGTGCGTCGATCGCGACCGCCAGCATCAGCAGACTGAGGTAGGTGATCGAGTACTTGTACAGCCGGATCGCCTGGGCGGTCGACCGTTCGGGCGAGGTGCCCTGGCGCCACAGCAGGAATGCCTGGCGCAGGAAGATCGCACCCAGGACCAGCGCGGCAACGAGGTAGATCGCCCCCATCCGGGCCACGGACCACAGGATCAGCGAGATCGCCACGAGAAGGATCGTGTACAGGCCGATCTGGCGAGTGGTCTCGGGGATGCCGCGGACCACCGGCAGCATCGGCACGCCGGCCGCTGCGTAATCCTTTCTGATCCGCAGTGAGAGCGCCCAGAAGTGGGGCGGGGTCCAGTAGAAGACGAGCGCGAACAGGATGAGCGCCGGGATGCCGACGTCC
>JBBRIM010000028.1:0-18568 GCA_038221095.1 Candidatus Limnocylindrales bacterium | reverse complement strand
CGCCCGCACGACCGAGTCGCGCGCCGAACGTCTCGCCACGGCGCTCGGCGGGTCCTGGGTGCACGGCCCGGGTGGCGGCCACGTGCGGGTCGAACCACCTTCGATCGAGCTTCCGGTCGATCGCGAACGGAGCGCCGGCCTGCCGGATCACCCTGGTCCCGAGGTCCCGCTCATCTGCCTCGATACGGAGACGACCGGGCTGGCCACCGGCGCGGGAACGCTGGCCTTCCTCGTCGGCCTCGGCTGGTGGGAAGGCACGCGGTTTCGCCAGGTCCAGCTCCTGTTGCCCGACCAGGCCGGCGAAGCCGGTTTCCTGGACGCCCTTTCGGACCTGCTGCCGGCCAGCGCCTGGCTGGTCACCTATAACGGGCGCACGTTTGACTGGCCCCTCCTCGTGGCCCGCTACCGGATGACCCGGCGGACGCCTCCGGCCCTGGCCGGCCACCTCGACCTGCTGCCCTTCGTCCGGCGGGTCTTTCGCCACCGGATGAGCGATGCCCGGCTCAAGACGGTCGAATCAGAGCTGCTCGGGGTGCGCCGCGGCCATGACATCGAGGGCTGGGAGATCCCCGGTCGCTACCTCGAGATGCTGCGCGGCGGTCCCGTCGAGCCGATTGCCGAGATCGTCCGCCACAACCACGAGGACGTGCGCTCGCTGGCCCGGCTGCTGGCCCATGCCGAACAGCGCCTCGGGGCGTCGGCCGAGCGACGGTCTGCGCCGGCCGGCGACCTGGTTGGACTCGCCCATGCCTATCGCCGGTCCCGGCGCGACGACGACGCACTCGACTGTCTCGATGCCGCGCTCGAGGGACCGCCCCGTCTGCGGCCGGAAGCGGGGCCGTCGCCGCTGCGACGCTCCTGGTCCACGATTCTCACGGCGCGGGCCGACGCAACGAGCCCGAGCCCCACGGCTGGCGGCCCGGTCGGTCCGGACAGGCTCGAGCTCATCGTTGAGCGGGCCCGCCTGCTGCGCCGACTTGGTCGCCATCACGAGGCATTGGAGGCCTGGCAGGATGTCGCCCGTTCCGGTGGTCCCGACGCGGCACTCGCCTGGATCGAGGTGGCCAAGTGCCTCGAGCACCGGAAGCGAGATGCGGCCGGCGCCCTGAGCGCCTGTGCTGCCGCGGATCGGCTGGCCCAGCGCTCGCGGATGCTGGGTCGGCCGCTGAGAGCCGTTGAAGCGGACCTCGGCCGACGGCGGACCCGCCTGAACAAGCGCCTCCGGCCGCCCCCGCGCTTGACGACGGCGGTCGCCTAGCTGTCGATGAGGTCCATCTCGGTCGGCTCCAGGAGCGGGCCGGGCGATCGGCGACCCAGCCTGGCCAGCATCGCCGCGCGGTCAGGCACCGCACCAAGTCCCGGCCCCTCGACCGCAAGCCCAGCGGCGGCTGTGGCCCAGCCAATCGCCTGCTCATCGCCGGAAGGCCCGGCCAGGCCCGCCGCGACGAAAGCGGCCAGGAAGACATCGCCGGCGCCGGTCGGCTCGACCTCGGTTGCCGCGATCGCCGGATAGGCCCGGATCGCCCCGGAGCCTGGACCACCGGCGGTCACGAGCAGGCCACCCAGGGCACCGCGAGTGACCACCAGCCGCGTGCCTGGATGCAGAAGACGGGACAGGTCGCCCAGCCTGGTCCCGGGGTCGACATCGTGGCGGCTGACCCCGATCAAGTCGGCTCGCCGGACGAGCGGCGAGGCGGTCGGGAGCAGTTTCACGACCCGGGTGTCTGGGCTGAGGCGGCGCAGGAGTCCCTGCCAGCCAACCGCCAGGCGAACCTCGGGCGGCACCGCTGCGGCCCAGTCGGGCCCGGTCTCGCCGGCGATCGGGACGATCATCCAGGCCGGCGCGCCAGCCCAGCTCGCGGGAAGGGCGCGGGCCGGCAACGGATCGCCCGGCGCCAGGCAGATCTGGACGCGCCCGGCCGGCGTCTCCACGTTTTCATAGACGGGTCCGTGCGCCAGCGGAACGAGTCGGAGGCTCACGCCCGCCGCCCGGAGCAGGTCGAGTTCGGTTGCACCCGCGGCCAGCTCATCGGCGCCGACCAGGGCGGCCGTCCGCAGGCCCAGCCGAGCCGTTGTCAGGGCCGCGTAGGTGACCCCGCCGCCGAGGCGCCAGCCACGCGGATCGTCATCGGCCACGTCGCGGCAGGCGTTGCCGATATGGACGACGTCGAAAACGCTGTCGTCAGGGTATCGTGACGCCATGTACTTCTACGAACTCCATGAGGGCGAGGGCGACATCTTCTCCGACCTCGTGCTCGTGCATGAAGAACGCTTCGAGCCCGACGAGTTCCTCGAATTCGTGCAGGCGGCCAGCCGGCGGGTCCGCGACTCGTTCGAGGAGGATACCCTGATCGAGGCGGTCGCCCGGGTCCTCGAGGAGGAGCAGGGCTTCACCCCGGTCGCCGACGATCGCCTGACTGCGTCGGTCTTCGTGAGCCGGATCGAGGAAGAGACCCAGCTCGCCGCGAGTGTGGCCGCAGACGCGGGCCCGGACTGGGGCGACGAGGACATCGACGAGAACGACATCGACGAGGACGACCTGCCCGACTACCGGGCCGTGATCGCCGAACTCCGCCCGAACCGGGATCCCGGGCTGAACTGATCGCCTCGAAGCAGCGGAGTGGACTGTTGGGCGTCATGGGGCCCAGCGCACTAGGGGGATCCCTTGAAGTTGCTCGCAGTAGCGATCTGGGCGCTCGCCCTTGCCGGCTGTTCGGTCGCCCCGGTCCCTTCCAATCAAGCCTGGACTGATCGAGTGGCGACGGCCGCTCCGGAGGCGATCGCCAACCAGCCGGTCGTACGCAAGGGCTCGGACTCGATCACGCTGCTACCGATTTCACCACCGGGCGCGACCATTGGTGCCGCTTACCTCTACACGACGCCGCACTGCGGGATCAACAGCCCGATCGACCTGGACGGCTCCTTCTGGGACGCGGTCGGAATCGCGCCGGACTCCGTCGACTTCGACGGTCGTCAGGGCACCTTCCGATTGGCGTCACACGACAGTGCCCAGTTCATCGGCTCGGATGGGCGGACGCTCGACCTCGTCCGTCACGCAGGCGCCAAAGAATTCCGCTTGTGCGCCTGACCTGCCACGCCTCGCGGTCCGACCCACCATCGACGCCGCGGTTTCGGGACCGGTTGGTTCAGTTCTGGAGCTACGGACCGCCCTGGAGCGAGTAGGAGACGTAGGCGTCTTCATCGACCCTCACGAAGATCACCGTGTCGCACGAGGTGGGCAGCGCAACGTTGGTGCACGCCCCGGCCGGACAAGCCGTGAAGAGCCCCAGCAGCCCAGGATCGACGGTGACTGGCGCGGCCTCCGAGCCGGCCTTCATGACGGCCATCGTCCAGCGGCGGTCACCCTGGTCCTTCGCCCAATCACGTCCACAGACGTTCATCCGATTGGGCAGCGAACTCGCGTCATGGAGGCCCGGCAAGAGCCGGAATGGGCCGACGACTGCAGACGCAACCACGACCACCAGGACCAGGCCGACGAAGGTGCGGCCGAGCAAACGCGAACGATTCGCCACAGATTCCCCTTCTCTGCTCTGACTTCTGACGCGCCGTTGCGGCCGCTTGTGGCGGCTACCAACCCCGCGGGTCGTCAGTCCGGAACTCAGGTCAGAGGCATGGGATGAGGAGCTTCACTCTGCGTCGGGTTGCTGGGGCTACGATGGATCGGGGCCACGAGCGGGCCCGGGCCGCCACCGGCCCGCGGGCCCGGCCCTGGCTCTACTTGCTGAAGAGGATTTCGACCACGTCACCGTCGCGGACGTGGTACGTCTTGCCCTCCGAGCGCAACCGGCCGTGCTTGCGCGCCTCGGCCATCGAACCGAGCTCGAGGAGGTCCTCGTAGGCGACGGTCTCGGCCCGGATGAAGCCACGGGCGAGGTCGGTATGGATCGCACCGGCGGCATCGACGGCGGTTGAACCGGCGGGGATCGGCCAGGCCCGAACCTCGTCGGGACCGGCCGTCAGGAAGCTGACCAGGCCGAGCAGCCGGTAGGACAGTTCGATCACCCGGTCGAGGCTTGACCCGTGGATCCCCAATTCGTCCATGAACGCTGCCGCCTCGTCCGGTTCGAGCTCGCCCAGCTCCATCTCGATCCGGGCAGAAAGCGCGTCGACCATGGCCCCGCGGTGCTCGTAGCGCCCGGCGATGCCGGCCACGATCTCGGCCTCGCGGGGGATGTCGCCCTCGCCCACGTTGAGCAGGACGAGGACCGGCTTCTGGGTGAGGAAACGGAAGCCGCGCAGGGCCTTCTCTTCGTCCACAGTCAACTCGATGTCGCGGATCGGGGCACCTTCGACGAGTCCGGCATGGAGGCGGGCCAGGATGGCCTCCTCGCGCTCGTTCGATTCGCGCTCGGCGGGGGTGCCGTGGCGGCCGGTTGCCCGGAGCCGCTCGAGGCGTCGTTCGGTGACGGTCAGGTCGGCCAGGATGAACTCGAGGTCGAGCCGCTCGATGTCCCGCCAGGCATCAACGGAGCCATCGGCGTGGGGCACCGTGGGATCCTCGAAGGCGCGCACGACGTGGAGCAGGGCGTCCGAGTCGCGCAGCCGGGCGATGTGCTCGGGCGGCAATTCTTCGGTCCCGACCCGGCCGTCGGTCGAGGCCGGCGGCGCCGGCAGATCGGCGTAGGTGACATCGGCGTGGACGATCTTCTTCGGCTTGAAGATCACGGCCAGGCGATCCAGCCGCGCGTCGGGCACCTTGACCACGCCCACGTTCATCTGCATGCCGCCGAATCCACCAGTCTCGGCGTGGCCGCGGGTGAGCGTGTTGAAGACGGTGGTCTTGCCCGCCCCGGCAAGTCCGACGATGGCGATCTGCATGCAACCCGATTGTCGTCGATCGGATCGATCGCCGTTCGGTCAGTAGCCGGCGGCCGGATCCACGACGTTGTCGAGCGGCAGGCCGGCGGCATAGCGGCGCAGGTTGGCGCAGAAGAGCTCGACCGAGCGGTCGAGGACACGGCCACTCGACCACGAGGTATGGGGGGTGACAATCACGTTGTCGAGCTCGTAGAACGGCGAGGTTGGCGGCAGCGGCTCGTCCCGGAAGGTATCGAGGACGGCGCCCCCGATGTGACCCTCGCGCAGGGCCCGCAGGAGGGCGCGCTCATCGACCAGACGGCCCCGGGCCACATTGATCAGCCAGGCACCCGGCTTCATCGCATCGAGGGCCGGGTCATCGATCAGGCCCTCGGTGGCCGGGGTCAGCGGTGCGGCCAGGACGACGAAGTCCGAGTCGGCCAGCAGTTCGGGCAGCCCATCGGGACCGAGAATCCTGTCGAGGACGAGGCCACCCCCGGGCGATGGCGTCCCATCAGCGTCGGCACCCTGGGGGAGTTCATCGGACCCGGCCGCGGCGCCCGCCTCGGACCGGCGCCGGGTGGCGATCACCCGGCAGCCGAACGCCTTGGCCAGGACGGCAACCGCTCGTCCGATCGAGCCCAGGCCCACGACCCCGATGGTCACGTCGCCCAGCTCGGCACCCTCGAGCGGCTGCCATGTCCGTTCGCGCTGGAGCTCGAGCAACTGGGGCAGACGCCGGCTGATCGCCAGGACCATCATCAGGACGTATTCCGCGATCGGCTGAGAGAAGACGCCACGGGCGTTGGTGATCAGCAGGCCCCGCTGCCGGCTGGCCGGCGTCAGGACCCGTTCGACCCCGGCCGTGGCCGAGTGAACCCAGGCCAGGCGCGGTGTCCGGGCAAGCAGCCGATCGAACGCGTCGGCGCTCAGGAAGCCACGCAGGAGTACCTCGACCTCCTCGACCGGACCGTCGGCCAGTCCGTCGACCGAGACCATCACGAGGCGCGAACCGGGTGCGGCGGCCCGGATCCGCTCGAGGTCGCGGGCGCGGTAGCGGGCCGACAGGATCGGGCTGAGGGCGATCGCGGCCGGCACGCCGTGCGGCCCGCGCCCGGGACCGGCCAGCCGGTTGATCTCGGTCACGCGGCGGGTCGCGATCCGAGCACCCGGGCCAGCCACAACCCGGGGGCCTCGATCTCGCCATCGCGAGGCAGGCTCTCGGGACCTTCCCAGAGCCGGTTGAGCGCCGCCGGGCCACCGGCCTGGGCAATCGCCGCCACGAACCGCTCGCCCTTGCGGTATTGCTCCATCTTCAGGTCCATCCCGATCAGGCGCATCATCGCCCGCTCGACGCCGGTCTTCTTCTGGTCCCGGCGGGCATGGAAGCGCTCGCTGATCTGGGCCACCCCGGGAACGAGATCCTTGCCGTACTCGTCCATGACGTAGTCGCTGAAGCCTTCGAGCAGGCTCATCACGGCCTGCGTTTCGCGGAACAGTCGGCGCTGTTCGCCGTCCATCAGGCGCTCCATCCAGTGCTCCGCTCCGGCCTCCCCGCGGAGCGACCGGCCGAGCCGTTTCAGGCCATCCTTGCTCAGCGCCGCGGCCCCGTTCGAGAAGGCGGCCAGCTGGCGCTCGAGCCGCTCGGCCAGGTACGGCCGCAGCCAGGGATGGGCCTCGAACTCGAAGGCATGGGTCGTTTCGTGCAGGGCGATCCAGGTTCGGAATGGGTCGAGCGGGACGTCGAGCACCTTGGCCACCTGGCGGATGTTCTCTTCGACGAAGAGAAGCCGGCCGGGCGTTGTCTCGGCGGCCAGCAGGGCCAGGTCGTACTGGCCCAGGACCCGGCCGCCCATGAACCCCAGGAGGTAGCCGATCTGGTGGGTCGTGACCCAGCGATTGGCGATCGCCAGGGTGGCCGGGAAGAGCCCACCACCGCTGGGCACGACCTGGTCGAGGAGCTGGCCCTCGAGCCGGCCGATCAGGTCGGCAAAACTGGCCGAGTTGGCACGAACCCAGCCGGCCCGGTCGACCACCCCCACCCGATCGACGATTCCGGGCAGCTCGGTGCCGAGGGCGCTCGCCAGGCGGGGCACGACGACGGCAATCGCGGCCGCGTAGGCGGCCTCGGATCGGCGAAGCTCGGCTGGATCGAGGCTGCCCGGGGCCTTGCGCAGGCGGCCGATGGCGATGGCCTCGGCCCGGCTCCAGTCGATCAAGCCTCGGCGGGCCGAGCGCTCCGCCCGGCGGCCCAGAACGGTCACAGCCGCGCCCACGGCCGACCCGACCAGGAAGCCGGCCTGCCACAGCCGATCGTCGCGACGCGGATTGGTCATCCGACCGGAACCCCCAGCTCGATCCCCTCGACGTCGACGAAGGCCGCCCCAAACAGCCGCCCGGCCAGGTCGCCGAAGGCGTCGACCGATCCGGTTGTGAGCTGGCGATGGCTGACCGGCCCGAGCGAGTCAGTCGGTCGGTCGTGGCCGTTCCGGCCGGGGTCGGAGGCCGTGCCACGGCTGGTGCCGGGTGCCTCGAGCCCGTTGATCGCGAGCAGGTCGACCAGCGCCCCGGCGGTGGCCGTGGCCGAATTGACCAGCGCGATCCGCTCGCCGATGACGGTTCGGATGACGGACTCGATCAAGGGGTAGTGAGTGCAGCCCAGGAGGAGCGTGTCGATCGCGGCCGACGCCGGAGCCGGGCCGACCAGGCTGCCGGTCGCGTCGCGCTCCCCGAGCAAGCCGGCCAGCGACTCGCGCACGATCGCCTCGACCTCGGGGCCGTGCAATTGACCAGCCTCGACCAGGGGCACCAGGGCCGGCGTCGCGTGCTCGTAGATCTCGATCGCCGGATTCTCCTCCTTGATCGCCTGGAAGTAGGCATGCGAGCGAACCGTCGCCGACGTGGCGATCACCCCAACCCGCCGATTGCGAGTGGACAGCGCGGCGGTCACCGCGCCGGGCCGGATCACTCCCAGGATCGGCAGGTCGTGGCGTCGCCGGAGGTCGGCCAGGGCGATGGCTGTGGACGTGTTGCAGGCAATCACGATCGCCTTGACGTCCCGCTCGGCCAGCTGCTCGATCGCCTCCCGGCTGAAGGCGAGGACTTCGTCGTCGGGCCGCGGGCCGTAGGGCGCCCGGCTGTTGTCGCCGAGGTAAACCGTCGATTCGCTGGGCAGCCGCCGAAGGATCTCGCGCAGGACGGTGAGGCCGCCAACGCCGGAGTCAAAGACACCGATCGGCCGGGGATCGGACACCGGACCTAGCGCCGCGCCCCGACCAGGACCTGGGCACCGGCGAGCAGTTCGCCAGCTACCCGCATGACGTCCTGGCTGACCTGGGCGCCCGGCTCGGCCAGCACAAACGGCAGGCCGCCGTTGTTGGCCTGGATCACCAGCCGGCCGTCCGACACGATGTAGTGCTCGGGCACCCGGCCGATCGCCTTGGCCAGCTCCTGGGTGTCCATCCCACCGGACGAATCGGCTCGATTGACGAGGTACCGAACCTTGCTCGGCGGGTAGCCGATCGAGCGAAACGTGTCGGCCATCGCCAGCGTGTTGTGGATCGTGGTCGAGTCGAACGTGACGATCTCGACGATCGTGTCGCAGGCATCGAGGAAGCTCAGGGTCGTATCGGTCAGGGCCGCCGGCGTGTCGATCACGACAACCTCGTAGACCCGCCGCAGGAGCGACAGGATCCTGTCGACATCGCGGACGGTGACCATCTCGGCCTGCTCGATCCGGGGCGGGGCAAGAAGGATGTCCACGCCCGACGGGTCGCGCCACATGACGTCGGCCAGGTCCGACTCCTGGACCCGGTCGGTGGGCAGGTCGAGGATCGACGGAGCGTCCGGCGGAACCTTGAGCAGCGAGCGCAGGTCGCCGAACTGGAGACTGCCGTCGATCAGGGCCGTGCGCTTGCCGAGCTGGGCCGCGGCCACGGCCAGGTTGAACGCAATCGTGGTCTTGCCGACGCCACCTTTCGGCGCAAACACGGTCAGGACCCGCGAGGCGGCGGCCTCTTCGCTGGCCTGGTGCGCATGGTGCACGTGAGACACCTTGTTCATGAGGTCGAACCCCGAGAACGGCATCATCAGGACGGCGTGGATCCCCCGCTCCGGGTCCGGCTCGATCGGATGCTGCGGCACGGTCAGCACGATCATGGGCAGGCCGATCCCCCCGCCGTGGAGCTGGTCGACGAGCTGGAGGCCCTTGACCCGGCCCTGCAGCAGCGCGTCGACAATGAGGACGTCGGGCCGCAGCTGACCGATCTGGCCAACGGCCTTGGCCCCATCGGTCAGGACCTCGAGCAGCTTGATCGCGCTCTGGGCATTGAGCAGGCCGCGGATGTATTGGGCGACCTGGGGGACGTCTTCGACGATGAGCAGCCGGATCTGATCCTTGGCCATCGACCGACGATACCATGCGAGCGGCGCCCGGCTACCCCCTCCAACGGGCCATGCCCCACACCGCCATCGTGGCTATGGCCGCCTGGCCACCAGGATCGCCCGCTCGCTGCCCCGTCCGAACGGTTCCAGGCCGTAGTCGCCGGCCAGCGTTTCGACCTCGAGGCCGGCGCTCGCGGCCAGCTCGACGAGTTCGGCCACGCTGACCAGCTGGAGCAGGTCGCGCCGGATCCAGCGCACGACCGACTCGCCCGGGAGGCCCTCGTCGTAGACCGAGGTGAGCTCGACCGAGTTGGTCGCGGCGTCGTGGGACGCGGCCACTGATTTCATCACCGTCCGGCCGGTTTCAGGCTCGACCCGGACATAGTCGAGGCTGAGGTGCTGGTCGTAGCGGGCCAGGTCGAGGGCGTCCGGGAGCCAGATATCGACCACCGCGAGCCCGCCCGGGAGGAGGGCGGCTGCCAGCGAGGCGAGGGCGGCCTGCTGCTTCCGGTGGTCGGCCATCAGGAACAGGCCATTCAGCCCGAGAATGGCCAGCCTGAAGGCCGGGGTCGCCGCCCGCCATGTGGTCAGGTCGGCCAGCACGCTGGTCAGGCCGGCCGGCGGCGTGACGTCCAGGCGAGCCAGCATTGCCGGGTCGAAGTCCACGGCCGTGACGGGATAGCCGGCAGCGGCCAGTGGCCGGGCGATCCGTCCGGAACCGGCCGCGAGTTCGAGGACCGGGCCCCCGGTCCGCTCGGCGAGGGCGCGATAGAGCTCGATGTCATCGCCCGGATCTTTGGCCAGGTCCAGGTCGTACAGGCGGGCGAGCGCGTCGCCGGCTACAGAACGGCGGGCCTTCACGCGCTGGGAGGCTCCCAGCGGACCGTGCTGCCGGCCCGCTTCTTGACCGCCAGGGCACTGATTGCCTCGAGGGCGCAGCGATTGGCCGCCATGGCCGTCGTCTCGGCGTGGTCATACGGCGGCGAGACCTCGACGATGTCCATCCCGCACAGCTCAACGGCCCCAGCGATCTGGCGGACCGCCCGGAGGACTTCCCGGGTGAGCATCCCGCCCGGTTCCGGGGTGCCGGTCCCCGGGGCAAGGCCGGGGTCGATCACGTCGATATCGACGCTGAGGTAGATGTAATCCGGCCCGTCGAGGGCCTCGGCGATCGCGTCGGCAATCACGGCCTCAGCCCCGCGCTCCTCGATCTCGCGCATGAAGTGATAGCGCAGGCCGTGCTCCTGCATCCAGGCGAAGACATCGACCGGCGGCCAGTAGCCGCGCAGGCCGACCTGCACGAAGTTGCGGCCGTTGACCGCCCCCGATTCGATCAGCCGGCGCATCGGCGTACCGTGGCCGGCGAGCACGCCCCAGTCATCGTTGGCCGTGTCGGCGTGAGCGTCGAAGTGGACGATCCCGATGGACCCGGGCCGGCGGACCTCGGCGATGGCCGTGGCGGAGGGCCAGGTGATCGAGTGGTCGCCGCCCAGCACGATCGGAATCGCGCCCGTCTCGGCGACTTCGCGAACTTTGCGATAGATCATCGCGTGGGCGCGCTCGGTCCAGGCCGGCACCACGTTGGCATCACCCGCGTCGACGACATCGAGGACCTCGAACGGCTCAACCCCGAGCTGGAGCGAGTTGATCGAGCCCGAGGTGTACTGCGCCTGGCGGATCGCCCGCGGGCCGAACCGGGCCCCGGACCGGTGGCTGACCGCGTCGTCAAACGGCGCCCCGATGATCGCGACGTCGGTCCGCCGCTGGCGCAGAACGGCCGGGTCGGTGATCCAGGGCAGGTTCATGAACGTTGTCGGGCCGACGTAGGTGGGCAGGTCGAAGTCGGAATAGGCTTCGTAGTCCTGGTTCCAGCCATTGGCCGCGGCGAAACCGCCCGGCGAGGCGGGGTCATGGCGCTCGACCATCGGGGACCTCCGGGAGACGTTCGGGCGTCCTGCCGGCCGGGCCGGTCGGGCGCCGCGCGATCGCGTCTTCTGGGGACGCCGCCGGTTCGCATCGACCGTCCAGCGGGGCGCGCCGGCGCCATCCTAGCACCGCGCCGACGCCTATCCGCCGGCTCGGAACTCGTTCCAGGCCGCTTGGACCAGGGCCGGATCGGCAAACAGTTCGTAGGCCGTCTGGGCAACCACGGTGGCGACCATCAGGGTCACCTCGTCGGCATAGGGCAGCGCGGCCGCGTCACGGAACTCGATCGAGTGGCCGGGGACGCCGGCCGGACAGATCGCGACGCAGGGATGGATCGTGGGCAGGACCTGGCTGACGTTGCCCATGTCCGAGCTGCCCAGATTGTTCGGCTCGGGCCCGGCAATCACCCCGTAGGCGGCCATGTTCGCGCCGAACCGGTTGGCCAGGACCATGTTGTTGCGCATCGTTGAGGCCCGCCCGCTGAACACGACGTCCACGCTACAACCGCTGGCCAGCGCGGCGGCCCGGCAGATCTCCTCAAAGCGGACCCGCATCCGGTCGTATTCGTGCTCGTCCGACGAGCGCAGCATGAACCAGGCCAGGGTGCGCTCCGGGATGATGTTTGCCGCTGTGCCGCCCTCGAGGATCACGCCGTGGACCCGGGCCTCCGGCCGGAGTTGCTGGCGCCACAGGCCGACCGAGCTGAACAGAAGAATCATCGCATCCAGGGCGTTGCGGCCCTCCCACGGATCGGACGCCGCGTGGGCCTGCAGCCCGTGGAAGGTGACGTGGATGTCCTCGCTCACGAGCAGGCCGCAGGTCAGGTGGGTCATGTCCGAGGGGTGATACAGGAGCGCGGCGTCGAGACCCTCGAAGAGGCCGTCCGTGAGCATCACGGCCTTGCCCGATCCACGTTCTTCGGCGGGCGTGCCCAGAAAGACGATCTCGCCGGGCAGCTCGGCCGCGATGGCCGCCAGGGCGATCGCGGCCCCAACGCCGGACGCCGCCATCGAGTTGTGGCCACAGCCGTGGCCGAGGCCGGGCAGGGCGTCGTATTCGGCCAGGATCCCGATCCGCGGCCGATCGTTCCCGGGCTGGCCGGCCCGGCCACCCCGCAGCCGTCCGCGCAGGGCGGTCGCCAGGCTGCCGGCCGGCTGTTCGAGCGCGAAGCCGTGGGCGCGGATCGACTCGGCGATCCACCCGGCGGCCTGGACTTCCTCGAAGGCGGGCTCCGGGTTGGCATGAATCCGGTGGCTCAAGGCGAGGATCTCGGCGCGGTTTGCCTCGACGGCCGCCGCGATCTGGGCCTTCGCCGCCGAATACGGCTCGGCCGGGGGCGTGTCGACCAGGGACAGGACCGGGCTGGGCAACTCGCTTGGCACTTGCTGGTTCACGTGGACCCTCCCCCGCCGCTGGCGGACTGGGTCGAGCTGCTCACCGATCGACCGACAGGGTCGCTTCGGCTACGCCGACGATGACAAGGATGAACAGGGCGATCGGAAGGCTGAACGCATGCTCGAGACGAAGCAGGACAAAGAGCGTGATCGCAAAGGTGATCCAGGCGCCCCGTCGGAATGCCCGCAGCCAGTCCCCACGATAGGCGATCCGGGCATGCCGGCTGAAGATGGCCAGCCACAGCACGGGCACGCTGGTCAGGCCGATGGCCGCCCCGATCGCGATCGCACCCACGAATGCGGCCTGGCCGCTGGTCCGGGGATCCTGGGTGGTCAGCACGATCGCGACGGCGATCCAGGCCAGGGCGGCAGCCGACAGCGTTGCGAAGTTGATCAGGCGGTCGCGTGAATCCATGCCCCGCGAGTCTAGCGGCGGCAGCCACGGGGCTCAGGCCAGGGCGGCTTCGAGTTCGTCGAACGAGTCGATCTCGAGATCCGCCGCTACGCTGGCATCGGGTTGTGACGCCGGCAACGCGGACCCCGCCTGTCGTTCGCGGAAGTAGGCCGCCCGCCAACCGGCTCGCTTCGCGCCCACGATGTCGGCCGCCCAATCGTCGCCAACGTGGAGGATCCCCGGGCCGGCTCGCCCCAGTTCCCGCTCGGCGGCCCGGAAGATCCGCGGGTCTGGCTTGATCGTGCCGACGCGCTGGGAGACGACCACCGCCTGAAGGCTCGCCCGCCAGCCGGCGGCCTCGACAAACGCGTCGATCGTCGCGGCGAGCGGCCAGTTTGACAGGACGGCCAGGTCATAGCGCCCTGCCAGGCGCCCGAGCATCGGGCCGACCTCGGCCGGCGCGGGAATCATCTCGACGAAGGCGTCGCTGTAGGCAGCGACGGCAAATGCGACCTCCGCCGGCGTCGACCGCCCTGCCGCCTCCTCGTCATCCCATGACTCGGGCCCCGGCGGCACCGGCATGCCCCGCAGTCGGGCGAGGACCCGGATGATCCGCCGGTCGAGATCCACCTCGCGCAACCGGGGTATCTCCTCGGCGAACTGGCGTTCGCGTTCCTCGCGCCAGGCCGTCCGGAACGCCTTGAGGTCAAACGGGCCGCAGCGTTCGACGACGGCCAGGGTCATCCGCTCGACGACCAGCTCGAGTTCGCCCCGGCCGACAGGCACGAGCGTGTTGCCAAAGTCGAAGGTGATCGCACCGAGCCCCGGGAACCGCCCTTCGTCTGCCACCGGCGTCCTAGCGGGCAACGCTGGCCGGGCAGATCTCGCGGAACGCGCAGTACGAGCAGGCCAGCAGGTCCGGCCTGGCCCCGAACTCGCGCGCCCGGATCCCGCCGGCGGCCGTCTCGATCTGGGCGCGCCCCTTGGCCAGGCGCCGCTCGCTGACCTGCGCCCGGCCGACGAGGCCCGACTCCAGGAAGCTCAACTGGACGGCGTCGGGCAGACGACCGGTCATTGCCTGCCAGCCCATCGCATAGATCGTCAGCTGGAGGGAGTCCCGCGCTCGTTGGCGAGCCTTGACCGGGTCGCGCACGTCGCTCGACTTGTAGTCGGTGATCGTGACCACTTCGCGGGGCATCAGGGCCAGGGTGGGCTCGACGACATCGGCCGCGAAACCGCCCGCGACCGCGGCGTCGGCGACGATCGGGGCGGCGTCGGCGACGATCGGGGCGTCGTCAGCGTCGACCTGGGCGGGCACGACATCGACCCGATCCCAGCGACCCCGGATCCGGTCACCGTCGAGGGTGAACGCGAAGTCGCGCTCGACATAGGCGGGCACCACCGCGCCGGGTTCGAGTTGCTCCAGCCGAAAGCGCCGCAGGGCCGCCCGGCCGGCCTCGAGTCGAGCCGCCTCGTGATCCCGGTTGAGGAACCCCTCGTTCGACCAGGCTGCCTCGAACGAGGCAACGAGCTCGGCCTCGGACATCACTTCGCCGCGGGCCTGCCGCTTGTGAAACTCCTGCACGGCCCGGTGGAGGGCCGCCCCGTAGATGATCGAGTGATGCGGGGCAATCGGCACCCGCAGGATATGCACGAACTTGTACTTGAGTGGACAGGTCAGGTAGTCGTCCACCTGGTAGAAGCTGAGCGAAAGGGGCTCGTCGGAGGGCGGCCGGAGCGCCTCGGCCGGAGCGTCGACCGCGGCAAAGGCGGCCAGTCGCTCGAGCGGAGCAGCCTGGCGTGGCACTTCGGCCAGCCCGGCCGCCGACAGCACGGTCGCTGTCGGGAGGTCGAGCGCCTCGAGCACAAACGGCGATACGCGGCGGGCCCGGCGCCCGCCGTAGTCGGCCGCATGACTGAGGATCAGCTCGTCCCGGGCCCGGGTCATCCCGACGTAGAACAGGCGCCGTTCCTCCTGGATGTGATGATCGCCCTCCGGCAGGGTTTCCCGGATCAGCTCATCCGGGATCTGCAGGCCGCCCCGCCGGTAGTTCGCCGGGAAACTGCCGTCGACGAGGCCGGCCAGGAAGACCGTTGGGAATTCCAGGCCTTTCGCCTTGTGGACGGTCAGGACCGCGACCGCATCCGATTCTGCGTCGAGCTCGACGGTCGGCGGATCGTCGCCGGCCTCGATCAGGGTCTGCAGGTGACGCGCCACGAAGACGGTCCGGTCGTCGGCCAGGAGGGCCGACTGGCCACGCACGATCTCGAAGAACCGGGCGATGTTCTGGAGGGCTTCCTCGCCGGCCACGGTCTCGCTGGCGGCCAGGCGAGCGAGCAGGCCCGATCCCTTGAGGAACGCGTACAGGACTTCGCCCGCCGGGCGTTCGTGGGCCAGCTCGCTATACGAGCGCAGGTCGGCAACGAGGCGGCTGATGGTTGCCCGGGACTCTGCGGACATGCGCAGCAGCCGGGGCTGGCGGTCCAGTTCCTCGATGATCTCCCAGACCGAACGGCTCCGGCGCCGGGCAGTGGTCATCACCGCCGTCAGGTCTGTGCCGTCCAAACCGTACAGGTCACTGGCCGCCAGGGCGTACAGGTCCACGCTGGACGAGAGGTCTGCGATCGAGCGCAGGAAGGCCAGCAACAGCCGGATCTCGGGTCGCGCGTACAGCCCCGACGTGCCGCTGAAGCGCCACGGCAGGCCGACCATGTTCAGGCTGCGCAGGATCGCTTCCGCCCCGGCATTCGTCCGAACCAGCACGGCGTGATCACGGGGACGGGCTCCAGCGGCAACTCGCGCGCCGATCTCGGCCGCAATCCAGTCGGCCTCATCCGAGCCGGTGGCGAACGCCTCGTGACGGAGCGCCGCCGGCTGGACGTGGCCGGCCGGCTCCGGCCGCTCGGCTCGGAGGCGTTTCGAGATTCCCGCCCGGACCTCGAGCCGGTCCGGGTCGTTGAATCGGACCAGGCGGTGGCTGGCGGCGAGGATCTCTGCGCGCGAACGGTAGTTGCGCCGGAGCACGACGAGGCGCGAGCGGCGATAGCGTTGGCGGAACTCGAGGATGTTGCTGATCGCCGCGCCCCGGAAGCGGTAGATGGACTGGTCGTCGTCGCCCACCACGGTCACATTGCGATGGCCTTCGGCAAGCAGCGCGACAAGTTCGGCCTGGGCCCGGTTCGTGTCCTGGAATTCGTCGACCAGGATGTACCGATAGCGCTGCTGGAGCTCGTGCCTGGCACTGGGCGACTCGCGCAACAGGCGCAGGGCGAGGCTGACCTGGTCGCCGAAGTCGATCAGCCCGGCTTCGCCGAGGAGGGCCTGGTAGCGGGCATAGGCGCGCCCGAGTTCCAATTGCCGGGCAGCTGCATCTGCCGCCCCTTCGGCCGAGGCCTGGGCAGCATCGCCGGCCGTGGACTGGCCGGCCGTGTGGGCCAGGGCGGCCGCGTCGCCGACGAGGCGATCGGCACAGGCGAGGTAGGCGGACGGGCTGATGTCCTCGTCCTTACACCGGCTGAAATGGCTGGCCAGAGCGCCCAGGAAGCGGGTCGGGTCGCCCAGCGGCCGGTAGGCCTGGAGCTCGAAGTCGAACAGGCGCTCACGCAGGAAGATCACGACCTCCGGCCGGGAGAGGACCCGGGCGTCGGGCGGGAGTCCGAGCTCCAGGGCGAACTCGCGGATGAGCCGGTCGCCGAAGGCATGGAACGTTGAGATGGTCGTGTCGGTGTAGCCGTACGGGACAAGCTGATCTACCCGGACCTGCATCTCGGCCGCCGCCTTGTCGGTGAATGTGAGGGCGAGGATCTCCGACGGGCGGGCGGCCTTCGAGGCGATCAACCAGGCGATCCGGCGGGTGATGACCTGAGTCTTGCCGGTTCCGGCACCGGCCACGACAAGAAGCGGGCCGGCCCCGTGGACGACGGCCCGCCGCTGTTCCGGGTTCAGGCCGCTGAGCAGCGCATCCAAGCCCGGGCTTCGGCCGCCCGCTGCCGGAGCTTCGGTTGCCTCCGCGGGTGCGAGTGCGCCCCACATCGGTACCTGTTCGAGCCGGCGATCTGCACGGCGCGCTCGGCGACCCGTGGTGGGGCGGGCTGGAGTCATCGTGGCTGGGGGCATGGCCCAAGGATCGTCCGGAGCTGTGACAGCTCTGGCGTCATCGGCCGGGGCGGCCACCAACGGGCGCCGCGGCTGCCGCTCGGCCGCGAATGGCGACCCGACCACCGGTGGCGTCACGGGCCAGGCCAAGTGCCTCGGTTTCCTCGTCCGACAGGGCAGCTTCGGGCCGGCCGGCGGCCACCGCCTTGGCGTAGATCCGGGTCGCCCCGCGCGAATGCAGGCTGGAGAGGACGATGCCGTCCTCCTCGGCGTCGAGCAAGGCCAGGGCGAAGCTCTGGTTGCCGCCGGTGTCCTCGAATGGATTGAACCGGACGAGGCCGATCCGCTGGAATGCCCGCCGCCCCTCGACCTCGAGGCGGTCGGTCCTTCGGCCGAGTTCGAGCAGGTCGGCCTGGACCGAGACAACCCGGCCGAGGTGGGTTTCGAGGACCCCCTGGAGGCTCTGGCCGTCCTCGCCCCGGGTCACCCCGTCGAGCCGGGCGCGGAGAGCCGCAGCGCGCCGCCAGAGGAGCAGGATCGCCGCCAGGCAGACGACCAGTCCCACGCTCAAGACCGGCATCAGGATTGCGGAATCGGGCACGTCGCCGAGTCTAGCAGGGCCCGGGTGCTATCCTCTGCCGTCGGCGGGTCGCCGCCGGAATCAACACGGAGGACCATGGTGCCGATGGCCAAGCGCGCTCGCGGGACAACGAGACCCGGCCAACGCCGCCCGATTCAGCGCGTGGCCCGGCCCACTCCTGGCGTGGCCCAGATCGTGCCACCGCCCGAAGGACTGTCCCAGGCAGAAGTCGCCCGCGCGGCCGTGCTCGAGGCCGAGCTGGTCGCGTCGGAACGCGTCGAGCATGCTCCGGCCAGCCGCCGGACCGAGACCGCTCCCCCATTTCGCCGAAGGCCGGGTGGCGTCAGCCGTCTTGCCCTGGAGGCTGCCGAGGAGTATCGCTACGTCGCTCGCGACGTTCGCCGGATTGCCCTGATCGGTGGCTCGATGTTCGGAATCCTGGCCGTCCTCTATGTGCTGCTCGCGCTCGCCGGGGTCGGCACGCACTGACCAGGCCCGCCGGGGAATCTACCCGGCGACCGGCTCGCGTATCCCCCGAACGGCCTATCGACAGGGCCATTTCGCCAGCCTACGGTCGAACCCGGGAATCCCTATGCGAGCAGCGTCCTTGTCGAGCTCCCTTCCCGAGCGGTTGCGGCACCGCTCCAGGCTCATCCTCGTGGTCTTCGGCGCGAGCCTCGTGCTCGTTGCCGCGACGGCGGTCGCCCTGGTCATGGTCGTCGGCGGCAACCTCCAGAGGGCGGCCATCGATGCCTCGGTGACGTCGGATCAATCATTGGTCGGGGGGCTGGTCGGGATGGAAATCCAGCCAACCGATCTCTTGACGACGGGTGTTCCGTCCGGCCGGGTGGCCCAGGTCGAGGCCAGCCTGGTGGCGCTCCAGCAGCATGCCACGGGAGTCGAGCACGTCAAGGTCTTTGCCCGCGATCACACGGTCCTGTACAGCAACCGGGCCGACCTGCGGGGCCAGAACCTGG
>JBBRIM010000027.1:0-18826 GCA_038221095.1 Candidatus Limnocylindrales bacterium | reverse complement strand
TCGCGGCGGCCGGGTCGAAGCCGTGGAAGTCGGTGATCCGGGCGCAGCGCAGCGGGTCGCCCCTGATTGAGGTGTAGCTGATCGCCGGGTTGTGCTTGCGGGTATAGGTTCCCGGCCCATCCTCGCCGCCGCTGGCCGTCGCCCGCGTGGAGCAGCCGCCCGGATTGTTCTGGGCCGCCACCCGCCAGGTCCGGCCCGAGGCCTCGACCTGGTCGAAGATGCTCGGTCCGCTCAGGTCGTGGTTGCCATCGTCGGTCACTCCGCTGGTCGAGCCCGAAACGAGGGCCAGGTAGTTCGGCTGGGAGGGGTGACCGATCGCCGTGTAGTTCGTAGCCAGCCCATACCTCGAGGCCAGGCTGTTGATGTACGGGGCATCGGACCGTCCGATGATCGAGGAGCCCTCCTCGTTCTCCATCACGATCACGTAGACATGGCTGAAGTCGGGCAACGGGGACAGGCTCATCGTCGGCCCGGATGGGACGCCTGGCGAGGCCGTCGGGATCGTCGCGGACGGCGCCTGGGATCCGTTCGTGACGCAGCCTGTCAGTACCGTCGCCAGCAGGATGGCCGCCAGCGCGCGAGCGCGATTGGTTCCGGTCACTGAGGGGCGTCGGCGCGCCCGCGCTTCAGGAGGCAGTTCCCGATTCCAGGTCGCTGGGCGTGCTCCACGAGTGGAGCGTCTGCATGTAGTTACCCCGCTCGAACGCGGAGGGGTCGGCCACTGCCGCCTGGCTGGCGCTGCCCCGCAGCTGGGCCACCGAGTCGTACTCATGCTCAGCCATCCAGGCCCGCATCTGATCCTCGACGACGTTGATGTGGTCGGGACCGTGACGCAGGAGCGCCGAGGTCATCATCGCGACATCGGCGCCCACCATCAGGGCCTTGAGGGCGTCGCTGCCCGATTGGACCCCAGAGGTTGCTGCAATGGACACGCCCGACCCCAGTTGCGGCCGCAGGACGGCGATCCAGCGCATCGGCAGACGCAACTCCCAGGCCTGGCTCAACTCGACCCGGTTCACCACCTCGAGCGCTTCGAGGTCCAGGTCGGGCTGGTAGAAACGGTTGAACAGGACCAGCCCATCGGCCCCTGCCGCGACAACCCGACCGGCGAAGTTGGCCAGGGCGCTGTAGGACGGGCTCAGCTTGACTGCGAGGGGGATGGTGACGGCCGCCCGCACCGCCGCGATCAGTTCCAGGTCAGCCGCCTCGATGTCCGCGGCGGACCGGCTCGGATCGGCGGCAACCCGGTAGACGTTGAGCTCCAGTGCGTCGGCTCCGGCGTCCTGGATTCGGGTCGCGTGGGCGACCCAGCCGCCAGCCGAGGTCGCATTGAGACTGGCGATCACCGGAATGGAGGCGCGACGCCTGATCTGCTCGAGACGAGCCAGGTACCGGTCGGCGGCACCCGCAAAGGCGCCGACCCGTGGGAAGTAGTTGAGTGCCTCCGCGAACTGCTCGGTGCCCGCCTCGAGCGAACGGTTGAACTCGATCTCCTCGTGGAGGACCTCCTCCTCGAACAGGGACGGCAGGACCAGCGCCCCGGCCCCGGCTTCCTCGAGTCGCCTCGCCGTGCCCGGTTCACCGGTGATCGGCGAGGCGGACGCGACAAGCGGCGACCGCAGGGCGAGGCCGAGATAGGCGGTGGTCAGGTCGGCGGTCGTGCTCATGGCTCTTCGTCTCCCGCGCCGGGCGCGATTCGTTCGAGGCTTCCCGTACCCTCTGCAGGGACGTGGGGGACGCTCCGGTGAATCCCCGCCAGTTGCTCGTAGTATCGCCAGCGTTCGTCGGCGTCGGCCTGGGCGAGCACCGCCAGCTGGGCCGCTCGCTCGGGCTCTGTCCGTTGGAGCACGGCGAAGCGCGTCTCGGTGGCCATGAACTGCGCGACCGGGATCGTCGGCGCCCCCGAGTCGAGCTTGAACGGCTGGCCATCCTCGATCTCGCTCGGATGAAAGCGATAGAGCGGCCAGTAGCCACTCTTGACCGCGTCCTTCTGGTGGCTCATCGACCTGGTCATGTCGATTCCGTGGGCGATGCAGGTGCTGTAGGCGATCACCAGCGAGGGGCCCGGCCAGGCAGCCGCCTCGAGCAGGGCCCTGGTTGTCTGAGCGTCGCTCGCACCCATCGAGACCTGGGCCACGAAGACGTTGCCGTAAGCCCGGGCGATGGCTCCCAGGTCCTTCTTGCCGGTCGCCTTCCCGGCCGCGGCGAACTTGGCCACGGCGCCGCGCGGGGTGGCCTTCGACGCCTGGCCGCCGGTGTTGGAATAGACCTCGGTATCGAGGACGAGGATGTTCACGTTGCGGCCTGAGCTGAGGACGTGGTCGAGGCCGCCAAAACCGATGTCGTACGCCCAGCCGTCGCCGCCGATGATCCAGATCCCTTGTTCGACCAGGTCACCGGCGAGCGTCAGCAGGTGCTGCGCTTCAGACCGGAGGTCGCCGTCGACGGCGACGAGCTTCTCCCGCAGGCGGGCCACCCGGGCCCGCTGGAGCTCGATCGCGCCTTCCGTCGCCTGGCTGGCCTCGAGCAGGTCTCGGACGAGGTCCTCGCCCACCACCGGCGCCAGGCGGGTCAAGAGCTGCCGGGCATGGTCGGCCTGGGCGTCGAGGGCCAGGCGCATGCCCAGGCCGAACTCGGCGTTGTCCTCGAACAGCGAGTTGGCCCAGGCCGGCCCGCGGCCCTGGGCGTTCACCGTCCAGGGCGTCGTGGGCAGGTTGGCGCCGTAGATCGACGAGCAACCGGTGGCGTTGGCCACGATCATCCGGTCTCCGAAGAGCTGGCTGACCAACCTGATGTAGGGCGTCTCACCGCAGCCGGCGCAGGCACCCGAGAACTCGAACAGCGGTTCGAGCACCTGCGAGCCCTTGACCGTGTCGTGGGCCAGGAGACTCCGATCGAGTTGGGGAATCGACTGGAAGAAGTCCCAGTGCGGACGCTCGATATCGCGGTGGTCCTCGACCGGCTCCATGTTGATCGCCTTGTGACGGACCTCCGTCTTGCTCTTGGCCGGGCAGACGTCGACGCACACCCCGCAGCCGGTGCAGTCATCCGGGGCAACCTGGATCGTCAGACGGTGATTGGGCAGGTCGTGCGAGTGGAACTCCTTGCTCTTGAAGCCGGCCGGCGCCTCGGCCACGGCCGCCTCTGGGAAGACCTTCATCCGGATGGTTGCGTGCGGGCAGACGATCGCGCACTTGCCGCAGTCGATGCAGATCTCGGCATCCCAGACGGGAATCTGCTGGGCGATGGCGCGCTTCTCATACTTCGTCGTACCGGTCGGGAAGGTGCCGTCGACCGGCAGCGCGCTGACCGGCAGCTGGTCGCCCTGACCGGCGATCAAGGCGGCGGTCACCCGCCGGACGAATTCGCGCGGGTCGGCTTCAGTCGGACTGCTGACCACGGAGGCGGCCCCGGCGATGCCCAGCGGGACATGAACCAGGCGCTCCAGCGAGCGGTCGATCGCCGCGAAATTGCGGGCGACGACGGCCTCGCCGCGCCGGGCGTACGTCTTCTCCACCGACTCCTTGATCCGGGCGATCGCCTCGTCGGCCGGGAGCACACCCGACAGGTGGAAGAAGCACGGCTGCATGACCGTGTTGATCCGGTTGCCCATGCCCACCTCATTGGCCACCGCGAACGCGTCGATGATCCAGAAGTCGATCTCCTTGTCGACCAGGCTGCGCTGCACGTCGCCGGGCAACCGATCCCAGACCTGGTCGAGCCCGTAAGGCGAGTTGAGCAGGAACGTCGCCCCGTGCTTGGCATGGGCAAGGACGTTGACTTTGGCGAGCAGTCCGAACTGATGGCAGGCCACGAAGTCGGCTTGATCGATCAGGTAGGTCGAGCGAATCGGCTCCGGTCCGAAGCGCAGGTGGGAGACGGTCACCGAGCCCGACTTCTTCGAGTCGTATTCGAAGTAGCCCTGGACGAACTGGTCGGTCCCTTCGCCGATGATCTTGACCGAGGCCTTGTTGGCGCCAACGGTTCCATCGGAGCCGAGCCCGATGAACAGCGCCTGGACCTCGCCCTTCGGGCGGGCCGTCGTGAACTCGGAGTCGATGGGCAGGCTGAGATGGGTGACATCGTCGTAGATCCCGACCGTGAAATGACGCTTGGGGTGAGCGGCTCCGAGCTCCTCGAAGATCGGCTTGATCATCGCCGGCGTCATTTCCTTGGACGACAGCCCGTAGCGGCCGCCGATGATCCGGGGCGCGCCGGCAAACGGCGGCGTCTCCCCGTCCATTGCCTCGGCCAGTGCCGCCACCATCGCGAGGTAGAGCGGCTCGCCGACGGCACCCGGCTCCTTGGTTCGATCCAGCACCCCGATCGCCCGGACCGTGGGCGGCAGGGCGGCGATGATGTCGTCGGCCGGAAATGGCTGGAACAGACGGATCCGCAGGAGGCCGACCCGTTCGCCGGCGGCAACCAGCGTGTCGACGGTCTCCTCCACGGCACCCGCAGCCGAGCCCATGACGACAATGACCCGTTCGGCGTCGGGCGCGCCGTGGTAATCGGCCAGCCCATAGTGACGGCCGGTCCGCTGGCCGAGCGCGGCCATCGTTTCCCGGACGATGCCGGGCACGGCCAGGTAGAACGGGTTCGACGCCTCCCGGGCCTGGAAGAAGACATCGGGATTCTGGGCCGTCCCGCGCACGACCGGTGCCTCGGAGGTGAGGCCCCGGCGTCGGAAAGCCAGGACATCCTCGTCGCGCACCAGCGCTCGGATGTCGTCGGGTCCGAGGACGGCGATCTTGTTGATCTCGTGCGACGTCCGGAAGCCGTCGAAGAAATGCAGGAACGGGACACGCGAGCGAAGCGTTGCGGCATGGGCCACGAGGGCGAAGTCGTGGGCCTCCTGGACCGAGCCCGCGGCCAGCATGGCCCAGCCGGCCGAACGGGCATGCATCACATCGCTGTGGTCACCGAAGATCGACAGGGCGTGGGTGGCGATCGTGCGGGCCGCCACGTGAATCACCGCAGGCGTGAGTTCGCCCGCGATCTTGAACATGTTCGGAATCATCAGCAGGAGGCCCTGCGACGCCGTGAACGAGGTTGCGAGCGCTCCCTTCTGGAGCGCTCCGTGCATCGCCCCGGCCGCGCCACCCTCGGACTGCATCTCGACCACGTCGGGAACCTTGCCCCACAGGTTCGGCCGCCCGGCCGCCGCCCAGTCGTCGGCGTGCTCTGCCATCGGCGATGCCGGGGTGATCGGGTAGATCGAGATCACTTCGCTCAACTGGTAGGCCACCCGGGCCGCCGCCTCGTTGCCGTCGAGGCACTCCCACCGTTGCTTCATCGCCCGATCTCCCGTCACGCTCGGATCGGCCCGGCCCGTGATCCGGCCTGGCTGGGGGCCACTGAACCGAGCAGGATGCACAACCCATCACGGGCCTGCCCACTTCGGTGTGTCCCCGGCCAACTGTGACGGCCCGCTGCGTCGAACGCCTCGTGGCGGACGGCCCCAAATCATTGGGCCGCATGGCCCTGATCGAGGGGCAACGGTGGTGGGCGATACTGGATTCGAACCAGTGACCTCGCGGATGTGAACCGCGCGCTCTAACCGACTGAGCCAATCGCCCCGGATCAAGGCCGCACAACCGGCGGCCCGACCGGGCGAGGATAGCACGAGGGTCAGTCTCGACCGAGTCCGGGCCAGCGTGCCTCGAGCATGGCCCTGCTGGCGCCGTCGACCGCGATCAGCTTCCGACGGGCGCTCGACCCGGCAATGATCCGGACGGCCGAGGCCGGTACGCCAAGTTCAGCGGCCAGCAGGCGGATGACGGCCCGGTTGGCCAGGTCATCGACCGGGGCGGCCGCGACCCGGACTCTGAGGACGCCGTCGTCCCCCACTCCATCGACCCGGTCGCGCCCGGCGCGGGGCGTCAGCCGAACCAGGAATCGGGCCTCGCCGGTGGTCATGGCGGATGGGCGTGCTGCCCCGGCCGTTCGCCGAACAATGCCCGGCCAACCCGGACCAGGCTGGCCCCTTCCTCGACGGCCACCTCGAAGTCGGCCGTCATCCCCATTGACAAGGTTGGGCCCAGGGCGGGTACGACGGATCGCAGCCGTTCGGCCAGCCGGCGCAGGCCGACGAACGTCGGCCGAGCAGCCTCCGGATCCTGCGCGAGTCGACCAATCGTCATCAGGCCGGCCAGCTCGAGGCCCGCCAGCTCGGCCAGTTCGGGCAGGTCGGCGGCGAGCCTAGCCGGGTCATAGCCGGCCTTGGCCGGGTCGCCGTCCACGTTCACCTGGAGCAGGATCGGCAGCCGTCCAGCCGGTCCGCGCACGTCGGTCACCAGCCGGGCCAGCCGCCGGGCGAGGTCAAGCGAGTCGACCGACTGGACGAGGTCGTATGCCTCGATCGCGCGACGGGCCTTGTTCGACTGGAGCGGACCGATCAGGTGCCAGGTGGCGCCGGTCACGACCTGGCGCTTCTCCTCGCCCTCCTGGACCCGGTTCTCGCCGAGCACGCTGAGTCCGGCAGCCACAGCGGCCTGGACACGCTCAGCCGGCACGGTCTTCGAGACGGCCACGAGGATGACCTCGGCAGGGTCCCGGCCAACCCGCTCTGCGGCCTGGACAATCCGATCGAGGACGATCGCGCGGCGGGTGCGGAACTGGGCAACCTCGGCCGGGCTGGGCTGTGAGCCGGCGTCGTCCGGCATGGGTCTACTTCCGGCGGAGGAAGCTCGGGATCTCGAGGTCGTCGGGGTCAATCGCGGCACGCCGGACGGGCTGGACCACCGGCCCGCCGACGCTCCGACCACCCTCGACCCGGACCGCGGCCGCCTCGCGGCCAAGATCGTCGCTGCGGTCGTCGGCCACGGCCTGACGCTGCTGCTCGAGTTCGGCGTAGTAGTCGCGCCGGGTTGCACCGGTGCTGTCGTAGCTCGCGGCAGCGGCCGGTCGAGCGGCATCGCGCTTGCGGTTGGCATCGAAACCGGTGGCGATCACGGTGATCATCACCTCGTCGCCGAGGCGCTCATTGAAGCTTGTGCCGAAGATGATGTTGGCCTCGGGGTCGGCGGCTGCCCGGATCTCCTCAGCGGCCTCGGTCACCTCGTGCAGGCTCAGATTCGAGCTGCCGGTGATGTTGAACAGGATCCCCTGCGCTCCGTTGATGTTGACCTCGAGGAGCGGGCTGGCGATCGCCTGGCGCGCCGCCTCGACCGCCCGGTTCTCGCCGGAGGCGCGGCCGATGCCCATCAGGGCCGAGCCGGCGTCCTTCATGATCGTGCGCACATCGGCGAAGTCGAGGTTGATCAGGCCGGGCACGGTGATGATGTCGCTGATCCCCTGGACGCCCTGGCGAAGAACATCGTCAACGACCCGGAAGGCGTCGACGATCGAGGTGTTCTTCTGGACGACATCCTTGAGCCGGTCGTTCGGGATCGTGATCAGGGTGTCGACCTTGGCCCGCAGCTCATCGGCGGCCTTCTCGGCGACCAGCTTGCGGCGATTGCCCTCGAACGAGAACGGCTTGGTCACCACGCCGATCGTCAACGCGCCGAGTTCCTTGGCGATCTCGGCCACGACCGGTGCGGCACCCGAGCCCGTGCCTCCGCCGAGGCCGGCCGTGATGAAGACCATGTCCGAGTCGCGCAGTGCGTCGGCGATCTTCTCGGTGTCCTCTTCGGCAGCCCGCTGCCCGATCGACGAGTCGCCGCCGGCGCCCAGGCCGCGGGTCATCTTGTCGCCGATCCGGATCTTGTGCGGGGCATCGCTCTGGAGGAGGGCCTGCGCGTCGGTATTGCAGGCGATGAACTCGACGCCCATCATCTCGGCCCGGATCATCCGGTTGACCGCATTACTGCCGCCGCCACCGACGCCGACGACGCGAATCAGCGCGAAGTTTTCGGAATCGGATCGGAGCGGCATCACGGTTCCTCCGGTGGCCCGCATGCGGGCCGGGTCGATCGGGGCCAGGGCCGTCCGAGCGAAGTGGCTCGGTCGGCGATTTCGAATAGCAGCGGCAGCGTCGGGCGAGTATACCGTCGCGTCAAGCGGGTGACTTGTCCATCTCCGGAGCGCGCCGGGAACCTACGGAAAGAGGTGGCGCAGCCAGTCCCGGATCCGGCCCAGCAGGCCGCCCGCCGGGGGGTCGTAGCGGATCGGCTCGCCCGACATGGTCACCGCGGCGCCCCAGCGGAGCAGCCCGATGGCCGTGCTGTAGGCCGGGGTCATCAGGTTGTCGACCAGTCCACCGACACCGGTCGGACCGGCGATCCGGACGGGCATCTCGAGGACCTCCCGGCCGAGCTCGGACAGACCGGCCAGCTGGGCTGCACCGCCGGTCAGGACAATCCCGGCCGGGAGCATCCCGTGGCCGGCGGCCCGCATCTCGTTGCGGACGAGCTCGAGGGTCTCGCGGCAGCGCGCCTCGATGATCTGGCACAGTTCCATCCGGCTGACCGAACGGCCGGCTTCCTCGCCGAGGACGCTGACGCTGATCATCTCGTCGGCATCGACCGAGCGCAGGTCGCAGGTTCCGTGGCGGACCTTGAGCTCTTCGGCAACCTGCAGGCTCGTCTTGAGGACGGCCGCGATATCCATCGTCACGTTGTTGCCGCCGACCGGCAGGACGCTCGTGTGGAACGGCGAGCCGTCGGAGAAAAGGGCGAGGTCGATCGTGCCCGCGCCGATGTCGGCCACGCCCACCCCGAGATCCTTCTCCGTCTCGGTCAGGACGGCCTCGGCCGAGGCCAGCGAGCTGGCCACCAGCTCGTCGATCTTGACGTCGGCGGCCATCACGCATTTCTGGAGATTCTGGACGGCGGTTGCCGCGGCGGTGACGATGTGGGTCTCCACCTCGAGCCGGATTGCGCTCATCCCGAGGGGATCCTTGACCCCCTCCTGGCCGTCCACGATGAAGCCCCGGGGCAGGACGTGGAGGACCTCGCGGTTGGACGGGATGGAGACAGCTCGGGCAACCTCGGTGGCCCGGTTGACGTCCTCGCGGCTGACTTCCCGATCGTGACCGCTGACGGCAACCGCGCCGCGCGAATTCTGCGACTCGACGTTCTGGCCGCCAACCCCCACGAACGCCCGGTCGATCTTCCAGCCCGACAGGCGCTCCGCCTGCTCAACGGCCTGGGCGATCGAGTTGATCGTCTGCTCGATGTTGACGACAACGCCCTTCTTGAGGCCCGTCGCCGGGACGGTGCCCTTGCCGATGATCGTGAGCGTCCCATCGGCACTGACCTCGCCGATCAGTGCACAGACCTTGGTCGTTCCAACATCGATCCCGACCAGGACCGCCTCTCGTTCCACGCTTACGTCGTCCCCTTTACAGGAAGTGCCGTCGAATCAGGGCCAGGTTCTGGAAGATCCGTGGCCCGAAGGTGATCAGTGCCACGAGGTAGAGGTCCAGGCCGAGCCGATCGCCGAGGAAGGTGAGCAATACGGCCGCGACCGCGTTGGTGATGAAGCCGCTGACGAAGATCCGATTGTCGTAGACGCCGTCCAGCTCTGCCCGTACTGCGCCGAAGACCGAGTCGAGGGCCGCCACGATCGCAACGGCAGAGTAGCGAGCGAATTCGAAACTGACGTTGACCTTGAGGAGGAGCCCGAGCAGGACGCCGAGGCCAAGGCCTGCCAGGGGTAAGAGCACGCGCGAGGGCCCTCCAGCCGGTGCGTTTCGGCAAGGCTACCAGACCACCGCCTCAGCCGAGACGCCGGCCGGCCGGTCAGGGCCTGACCTTCGTCGTGTACGTCCCGTTCAGCTGGTCGGCCAGGATCACCGATTCGATCGTCGGCTCGCGTCCGTCGATCAGGCTGCGCAGCAGGCGGACCTGTCCCGGAATGATGCTCGCTGGCCGGAGACTGGTGGTATAGAAGCCGAAGACGGCGGTCCACAGGCCGGGCACGGCCTTGACCGTGAAGCCCTGGTCGTCGGTCACCGTCACGAGCAGGGCGTTGGCCGCCGAGCCAATGTCGGCCGGAACGAGCGCGCCCAGACGGGTCGCGGAATCGAAGGCCACCGGATCGACCGACGAGCCGACGCCGATCGTCGTCGCCGCCCGGGTGTCGGTGATCGTGGGCAGCCCGTTCGGTGCGGCGGTCCCCTCGGCCAGCCGGACGAAGACGAAGCCTGAGGCATCGACCAGGAACCGGCCGGCCCCGGATCGCCAGACGAGAATCGGCCGGCGCTCCTCCAGCCGGACCTGGATCGTGTTGGGCAGGGCCACCCGGATCTCGGCCGAACGGACGGCCGGGAGGGCGGCCAGGCGCGTCGCCAGGGCGTCCGTCCGAAGCGTCACGAGATTGGTCCCATCGCTGATCGCGAGCAGGCTGGTCACCTCCGCGCTGCTCGTCCAGGTCGCTCCCTGGAGGTCCACCTGGTGGTAGGCGAAGATCGGCGAGGCACCCACGCCGTAGATTGCCAGCCCGGCCAGGACCAGGATCAAGCCGGCCAGGGCCCGCGTCCGCGACAGGCCGGCCGACGATCGCCGGATCGGCCGCCCGGCCCGAGGCTGACGCACCCGCCGGGTGGGCAGCCGGGTCATCGGGGCAGGTCGGCGGGCACGAGCCGGCGGCGAATCCGGCCGGTCCAGCGCTCGAGTCCCAGATCCACGATCCGGGCGGCGACGGCCGCGAAGTCGTAACCGCCGGCCGCGGCCATCGCCGGGAAGAGGCTGATCGGGGTGAAGCCCGGGATCGTGTTGATCTCCGAGAGGAACGGCGTCTCACCCTCGATCAGGAAGTCGAGCCGGGCGAAACCCTCGGCACCAACCGCCCGGTAGGCGTCCCGGGCGATCTTCAGGATCGTCGCCCGCAGGAGCGGGTTGAGCTCGGCACTGGGCAACGTCTGCGACACGCCGGCGGTGTACTTGGCGGCATAGTCGTAGAACTCATGACCGGGCAGAACCTCCCCGGGTCCGTACAGCTCGAGCCGGGCCGGGTCGTTACCGAGGACCGCCACCTCGAGCTCGCGGGCATGGCCGAGGTAGCGCTCGGCGAGCACCAGGGTGTCGTGCTCGAATGCGGTCTCGAGGGCCCGGGCACGCTCGCCTCGGTCATGGGCGATCGACATCCCCACGGAGCTCCCGAGGCGAGCCGGTTTGACGATGAGGCGCTCGTCACCGAGGCCTGCCGCGAACGCCTCGAGCTCGCCCAGGACGCCGGCCCGATCGGCCGCCCAACGGGCGGCCGAGACCTCGCGCCAGTCCACAACCGGCAGCCCGAGGCCCCGGACAAGGCGCTTGAACAGGGCCTTGTCCATGCCGACTGCCGAAGCCGCCACGCCCGAGCCCGTGTACGGCAGGTCGGCGGCCTCCAGCAAGGCCTGGACCGTCCCGTCCTCGCCGAAGGGACCGTGCAGCGCGATAAAGACAACCGGCCGCGGTTCGGTTGCCGCCAGCCGCTCGAGGACGCTGCCGCTGCTCAGCGGACCCTCTGCCCCGAGCGACGCCGGATCGTCGAAATCGGCTGGGATGAAGGCTTCCCCGCCGGACCCTGGGCGGCTCTCCGCGCCCGGCAGCCGCCACCAGCGGCCGTCGAGGTCGATCACGACCCGGTCGACCGGGTGGCCCGCCTCGGCCAGGGCGACAGCGACCGCCGAGCCCGAGACGATCGAGACATCGTGCTCGGCCGACGGTCCCCCGAGGAGGACCGTTACCGCTGGCCGGAGTCCCTCGGGGTTGGCCGTATTCATTGGCTGGACTCCTCGTGCCAGTCGCCCCAGTCGCCGAGGTAGACGACCTCTTCCTCAAGCTTGATCCCGGTCCGCCGGGCGACTTCGGCCCGGACCCGTTCGGCCAGCCGGCGCTGGTCGGTTGCGCTGCCTTTCCGGTCGTTGACCAGGAAGTTGGCGTGCTTCTCGCTGACGCTTGCGCCGCCGATCCGGAGCCCCTTCAGGCCGGCCCGGTCGATCAACGCCCCGGCCGACTCGGGCAGCGGGTTGCGGAACCACGAGCCCGCGCTCGGCGTTCCGAGCGGCTGGTGCTCCTGGCGCCAGTGCTTGATCGTCTCGAGTCGCTCCCTGATCTCGTCGGCCGACGCCGGTTCCAGCCGAAAGGTGGCCGCCAGGACAATTTCGGGCGGCGTGCCCGGAGGCGGGTGCTTCAGCCGGCTGTCGCGATAGCCAAGGCCGAGCTCCGCGGGAGTGAGCGCGCCCTCGGTCCCGTCTGCGGCCAGCACCCGGGCCGTGGCGAGGACCGCCGCCGTACTCGAATCGTGCGCGCCGGCGTTGGCCCAGACAGCGCCCCCGACCGTGCCCGGGATCGCCAGGCCGAACTCCAGGCCTGACAGGCCGGCGCCCTGGCTCACGGTCGCGGCCCGGGCCATCGGCACGCCCGCTTCGGCGACGAGCGTGTCGGCCACGATCTCGATGCCCTCGGCCCGGTCCTGGATGACCAGGCCGCGAATCCCTGCGTCGGCGATGAGGACGTCGCTGCCCCGTCCGAGGACCGTGTGAGCCAGGCCCCGGGAACGGGCGAACTGGACCAGCTTGCGCAGCTCGAACGCGTTGTGGGCAACGGCGAACAGGTCCGCCGGGCCGCCCAGGCGCAGCGTGGTAAAGCGGGCGAGGGGTTCGTCGCGCGACGTCTTCACCCCGATCCGACGCTGGATATCGGTCCCCAGGGCGAGCGCATCGAACGGGGCGTTGGTCACGGCGTCACCCGGCCAGCTCGCCGCGGGATCGGCGCAGGATCGCCGCCGGCTCGGGCAAGGCCCGCCGCTCGGCCGCCGCCAGGACGAGCTCGGCCACGGCCGCTGCCGCCGCCGGCCGGCCCGCCCCGCGCGACGCCGCCGCCATCGCGTTATGGGCCGCGGGATCGTCCAGGATGGCGGCTGCACCAAGTAGCGATTCGGCGTCGAAGTCCTCGTCCTCGATCAAGCGGGCCGCGCCGGCTTCGACCAGGGGCAGGGCATTGGCCCGCTGGTGGCCGGCAGCGTGGGGGTAGGGCACGACGACGAGCGGCCGGCCAAGGGCGGTCGCCTCGGCCAGTGTGGAGCTGCCCGCCCGACCCACGATCAGGTCGGCGGCCACCAGGGCCTCGGGCATCTCGGTCCGCAGGAAGGGATACGGCCGGTATCGGTCACGAACGGCCGTTGGCAGGGCCTCCCGCCCGGACAGGGCGGCGGAGTAGCCGGCCTCGCCGGTTACATGGACGACATGGACCCGCTCGACGAGCCGGGTCAGGGCCCCGGCCACCGCGGCATTGAACCGGCGGACGGCCTGCGACCCACCGAAGATCAGGAGCAGCCGACCGCCGGGCGGCACGCCGAATCGTTCGCGCGCCGCGATCGGGTCGATCCCGGCCAGCTCCCGGATCGGCGTGCCGGTCTCGAAGCAGCGCCCGGTGGCAAGGTGCAGGGCCTGGCAGGTGGCCCCATACGAGACAGCCACCGCGGCGGCCAGCCTGGCGGTCACCCGGACGCTCCGACCCGGGATCACGTTGCCTTCCCACAGAACCACCGGGATCCGCAGGGCACTTGCCGCGAACATCACCGGGATGGCCACGTAGCCACCCGTCGTGAAGATCGCTGCCGGGCGTTCCCGGACCAGGATGGCCGTGGCCTGGGGCACGGACAATCCCAGCCTGGCCGGATCAAGGGCGAGGTGAATCGAACGGTCGGTACTGCGCAGCGAGCGCACGGCAAGCCGCCGCAGCGGAATCCCGGCCGTCGGGACCAGGGCGGCCTCGAGACCGCGATGTCCGCCCAGCCAGGCGAGCTCCGGTTCGGCCGGGCTAGCGCGAAGTGACCGGGCGACGGCCAGTGCGGGGTAGATGTGCCCGCCCGTTCCGCCGCCCGTGATCAGAAGCCGCATCGTTCCAGGTGCCTCGTTCCACGGTTTCGCGCGAGATGGATAGCAGGATTCCGACCGCCGCCAGGCTGATCGACAGCGACGAACCGCCGGCGCTGATGAATGGCAGGGTGATCCCGGTGATCGGGATCAGGGCGACCACGACGCCGATGTTGATGAACGCCTGGATGCACAGCCAGGCCGTGATCCCGGCAGCCAGCAGGGCTCCGAACGTATCAGGGGCCGCCAGCGAGATCCGGACCCCCTGGTAGGCCACGATGATGAACAGGGCGATCACGATGCCCGCTCCGATCAGCCCGAATTCCTCGCCGATCACGGCGAAGATGAAGTCGTTGCTGGCGTTGGGCAGGGCGATCCCGCCGGCCACCTGGCTCTGGCCAAGGCCCGCTCCGAAGACCCCGCCCAGACCCAGGGCCAGCAGGCCCTGGATCGCGTGGTAGCCGGCGCCCGAGGTGTCCTGCCAGGGATTGAGCCAGATCCGGATCCGCTCGAGCTGGTAGCCGTGGAGCATGAACGCGGCCACCCCGGTGATGCCCAGGCCGGTCAGCCCCGCCAGGTGGCCGAGCCTGGCCCCGGCGATGAAGACCATGAACAGGCCGGTGAGGGCGACAACCGAGGCGGTCCCCAGGTCGGGTTCGGCGAGGACCAGCAGGACCAGTGGGACGTAGATCAGCAGGAACGGCACGAAGCCGCGCCACAGGCTGCGCACCTCGGGTCCCCGCTTGGCCAGCCAGTGGGCGAGATAGACGACCAGCGCCAGTTTGCCCACCTCGGCCGGGTGGACGGCCGGCAGCGGCCCGATCTGGAGGAAGCGCGCCGAGCCACCGACGACCCGGTTGAACGACGGGACGAAGACGAGGATCAGCAGGAAGATCGCGATCAGGTAGAGCGGGATCGAGAAGAGCCGCAGCCGGCGGTAGTCGACCCGGCTCATGACCATCATCGCCACCAGACCCAGGGCGCCCCACAGGACCTGCGGCCCGACGACCGAGAACGAGTTAGCCGAACCGGCATAGGCCTGCATCGCCGACGACGAGTAGACCATCAGGACCCCGATGGCGGTCAGGGCAACCACCGCCACCAGGACCACGAAGTCCGGCGCATGGGTCTCCCGGCGAACGGGATTGGGAGCGCTCCGGCGGGTTGTGGAGCGGCTCCGGGTGGCCGGCTTGAGCAGGCTGGTCGCGACGCTCATCGATCCTCCGCCAGGGCGGACACGGCCGCCATGAAGGCCCTGCCCCGGGCCTCGTAATCAGTAAACATGTCGAAGCTCGCTGCAGCCGGGCTCAACAGGACGGTGGCCCGCGGGACTCCCTCCGGGTCGTCGGTCCGAGCTGCCCCCAGACCGGCCCGGATCTCCCGGGCGATCGCATCCGCCCGCCGGACCGCGGCCTCGAGCGAAGCGGCCCGCTCGGTCCGGACCAGGCCGGCGCTCCGGAAGAGTCGCTCGAGCGCCGGGCCGCTCTCACCGATGAGGACCGCGGCCGCAACCCGCTCGGCGACGATCGTGGCGAGCGCCGACAGGTCCACGCCCTTGTCGCGACCCCCGGCGATCAGCACGATCGGGGCCGGGTAGGCGCGCAGGGCTGCAATCACGGCATCGGGCTGGGTACCCATCGAGTCGTTGACGAAGCGAACGCCGGCCAGCTCGCCGACGAGCTCGAGCCGATGGGCGACCCCGTGGAAGGTGGCCGCGGCCGCCCGGATGGCATCCGGTGCCAAGCCGAACAGGAGCCCAACGCTGATCGCTGCCAGGGCGTTCGAGACGTTGTGGTGGCCGGCCAGGGGGAGCTCGGCCAGGGGCATGATCCGGCCGGCCGGGCCGGCCGCCGCGATCCCGCCGCCGGCCAGGCCGAGGCGCTCGACGTCGGCGGCCACGATCCAGCCATCGACCAGCCCGACCCCGCCGGCGAGCGGCCGCTCGAGCCGGTAGGTGACGTCGGGCGCCCGCCCGAGTCCGGCGTAGGCAGCCACGACCGGGTCATCTGCATTCAGGACGAGTGCCCCGTCCGGATCGACCAGTTCGGCCAGGCGGCGTTTCACCCGGCGGTACGCCTCGAGGCTGCCGTGCCGGTCGAGATGATCCGAGGTGACGTTGGTGTAGACGGCCACGTGGGTACCCCGCGAGAGCGTAGGCAGCTGCAGTTCGGACAGTTCCACCACGACCCGGTCGTCGGGACGGATCTCGAACAGGCGGTCGATCAGCGGCCGACCGATGTTGCCGCCGAGGATGGCCCGATGGCCGGGATCGACGCCGAGGAGGTGCTCGATCAGGGCCGAGGTCGTGGTCTTGCCCTTGGTCCCGGTGACCCCGATCGTGGGCGCCGGGCAGAGGCGGAGGAAGAGATCCACCTCGGAGACGACGGCGGGCGCGACCGGATCACCAGCTGCCCGGGCTGCCCGAACGTCCTGCAGCGCCGATCGGAGGGCCGGCTCGGTCGTCGGGTAGTCGGCCGAGATCGAGGGCGAGGTGGTCACCAGGGTCATCCCCCGGAGCACCTCCGCCGGCTGGACCTGCGGCCCGGCCAGGAGTCGGATCGGACGCCCTTCGAGCCGCTCGATCGAGCCGGCCAGCTCGGCGGCCGGGCGCTGGTCATAGACCGTGACAACGGCCCCGGCATCGACCAGGAACCGAGCCAGGGCCACGCCGCTGCGGGCCAGGCCAAGGACCGCCACGGGTTGGCCGCCCAGCGCACCCGACCGGATCGCGGCCAGGCTGAGTCGGTCGAGATCCACGCTGGTGGCAATCATGCGAGGGCGTGGATCGAGGCGAGGAAGAGGGTGACCCCGATCAGGCCGGACAGGACGCCCACGATCCAGAAGCGGACGGTGATCTTCTCCTCGTTCCAGCCGGACAGCTCGAAATGGTGATGGATCGGACTCATCTTGAAGATGCGCCGACCACCGGTCGCCTTGAAGTAGGCCACCTGGACGATCACCGAGCCGGTCTCCAGGACGAAGACCAGGCCAATCAGGGGCAGCACGACAATCTGACCTGTGATAAGGGCGGTGACGGCCAGACAGGCGCCCAGCGACAGGGAGCCCGAATCACCCATCAGGACCTGGGCCGGGTGGACGTTGAACCAGAGGTAGCCCACCGTCGCCCCGATGATGATCGCGCAAAGCAGGGCCAGGTTGGGCTGGTGGGGAATGTTGAGCAGGGCGATGATCATGTAGGCGAGGAAGGCGAAGGCAGTCGTCCCCCCGGCCAGGCCATCGAGGCCGTCGGTGATGTTCACGCCGTTGCTCGTGGCCACGATGGCGAAAGCGGCGAACAGGATCCAGACCGGTGCCCCGATCACAACGTCGCCGGCGAACGGGACCCGGATCGCGTCGATGTTGAAGTGGCGCTGGATGTACAGCGCGGCGAGGACGGCCACCACGATCTGCCAGATCAGCTTGTGGCGGGCTCGGATCCCGTCGCCGGTCTTGACGTTAAGGTAGTCGTCGAAGGCGCCCAGGGCAGCCACCCCGAGCAGGGCGCCGAGGGGCGAATAGGTATCCGGGGTGTCGGAACCGACCGCTCCCATGAGGACGGCCACAGCGGCCACGACCAGGACGATCAGGATTCCGGCCCCGGTCGGGGTGCCCTCCTTCAGGTAGTGGCTCTCGGGACCTTCCTCGCGGATGTGCTTGCCGAACCGGATCCGGCGGGCGAACCGGATGTAGGGCGGCATCAGCACGACGACCAGCAGGAACGCGATCAGGAGGCCCTGGATCAGCTCGATCGTGCCGATCGTCATTGGTCGAGTTCCAGCCGGAGATCGTCGATCAGTCGGTCGAGCTCGATCCCCCGGGATGCCTTGACCAGGACGACGTCACCGGGCGCAAGCCGGGGTCGGAGTGCCTCGAGCGCAGCCTGGCGATCGGCCACCTCGATGACCCGGCCGGCCGGCATCCCGGCGGACCGGGCCGCCCGGGCGATCGGCTCGGCAGCCCGACCAACCACGATCAGCAAGTCGGCCACTCCGGCAGCCGCGCTCCCCACCTCGAGATGACCGGCCTCCTGCCCGGGGCCCAGCTCGAGCATCTCGCCGAGGACCGCCACCCGCCGGCCGGGCAGGCCGGCCAGGACGGCCAGGGCGGCGAGCATCGAGGCCGGGGCGGCGTTGTAGCTGTCGTCGAGGATGGTCACCTCACCCAGACGAACCAACTCGCCCCGGTGCGCCGCCGGCAGGCGGACGGCCAGGCCCGCGCCGATCTCATCGAGCTCAAGGCCCGCGGCCGTGCCCACGGCGGCCGCCGCCAGCGCGTTGTGGACGGCGTGCCGGCCGAGTCCCGGCAGGGCAACCGGCCGGCGGCCGGCCGGGGTCCGCAGGATGAAGCGCATCCCGGCTGCAGCGGCCGATTCGATCACCTCGGCCGTCACCTCGGCGGTCGGCCCGAAGCCGTAGGTCAGGACCCGCGCGGCCGTCCTGGCCGCCATCCGGGCGACCCGCTCGTCATCGGCATTGAGGATCGCCGTCCCGCCGGCCGGAAGCGCCTCAACCAGCTCGGCCTTGGCTCGCTCGATTGCTTCGATCGTGCCGATCCGGGACAGGTGGACCGGCAGGACGGCCGTCACGACGCCGATCTGGGGCCGGCCGATCCGGGCCAGATCGGCGATCTCGCCGCCCACGTACATGCCCATCTCCAGGACCATCGCCTGGTCGGATCGGTCGAGGCGAAGGACGGTCAGGGGCAGGCCGATCTCGTTGTTCTCGTTGCCTTCGCTGCGCAGGGTCCGGAAGCGGACCGCCAGGACGGCCGCGACCGCCTCCTTGGTCGAAGTCTTGGCGATGCTCCCGGTGATGCCGACGGTGAGCGGCTCGAAACGGCTGCGCCAGCCAGTCGCAATCGCCCCAAGCGCGTCGATCGGCCGGGCGACCCTGATCACGCTGACCTCGGCGAGCGCATCGGGCAACGGCCCGGGCCGGCTGATCAGGACGGCGCTCGCCCCGCCGGCGACGGCTTCCGCCAGGTGCTCATGCCCGTCGGTGCGTTCGCCGGACAGAGCCACGAACAGGTTGCCGGGCCGGACCCGCCGGGAATCGACGGCACCACCGCGGATCGGCC